>DATLVL010000432.1:0-8267 GCA_035577525.1 Gemmatimonadales bacterium
AGCCGGGACACGCGCTCGGGCCGCAGAAACACCGCGCGCGGCTGCTCCGGCGCCGGCCACAAGTCGACGGGCGCTTCGCGCATCGTGCCCCCCGCGACCGACTGAATCAGCTCCACGGCGCGGCGCAGCGCGTCGGGGAGCGCCAGAATGTCGATGCCGCGCTCGTAGCGGTAGCTCGACTCGCTCGAGAGCTCGAGAGCGCGCCGCGTGCGGCGGATCCGCGTGGGCTGGAAGTAGGCACACTCGAGCACGAGATCGGTCGTCGCCGCAGTCACCTCCGACTCGGCGCTCCCCATGACGCCGGCGACGATCGTGGGCCGCTCCGCGTCACAGATCGCCGTCATCTCGGGCGTCAGGGTCCGCGACACGCCGTCCAAGGTGACGATGCGCTCCCCGGCTTTGGCGCGCCGCACCACGATCGCCGGGCCGCGCAGCTTCGCGAGGTCGAAGGCGTGCATCGGCTGGTTCAGCTCGAACAGGATGTAGTTCGTGGCATCGACGATGTTGTTGATGGGCCTCTGGCCGATGGCGCTCAGCCGATCCGCGAGCCACGCTGGACTGGGTCCCACGCGCACGCCGCGCACCACTGCGATCAGGTAGCGCGGGGCTCCCTCCGGATCCTCGAGGCGGACTTCGACGCCGTCGACGGTCCCCTTGCGATCGGAACGGTGGAGGGCCGGATGGGCGCTCCCTAAAGGACTCCCTGACGGTCGCGTACGGTCGGATGCTCCGGGGAACGGCGGCAGCTTCACCGCAGCCCCGAGCGCCGCAGCGACCTCCCGGGCAACGCCTTTGTGACCGAGCAAGTCGGGACGATTGGCGTAGACCTCGAGCACGATACGCTCATCGGCGATCGGCAACGCGTCGAGCAAACGCGTCCCCGGCGCGGCGCTGGTCTCGATCTCGAGGATCCCGTCGCCGTCCTGACCGAGGCCCAGCTCGCGCGCTGAGCACAGCATCCCGTTCGATTCGATGCCGCGAATCTTGCGGCGCTCGAGCTTCAACCCGCCCGGCAGAACCGTGCCGACGGGGGCGAAGGGATACGTCTTTCCCGCCGTGACGTTGGGCGCGCCGCACACGACCTCGAGCGGTCCACCCGACCCCCCGGCGTCCACGAGGCAGAGGCTCAGGCGATCGGCGTTGGGATGGCGCCGCACCTCGAGCACCCGTCCCACGAGGACGCCGCCCAGGTCGGCGTGCAGCCGCTCGACGGCTTCCACGGGGCAGCAACGCGCGGTGAGCAGCGCCGCGACCTCGTTCACGTCGAGCGAGCGAGCGAGCAGCGCCTCGAGCCAGCGGCGCGAGATGTTCATCGCCCGGGGCCCGCGAACTGGCTGAGGAACCGTACGTCGCCGGAGTAGAACAAGCGGATGTCGGGGATGCCGTAGCGCAGCATCGCGATGCGCTGCGGGCCCATGCCGAAGGCGAACCCCGTATAGCGCTCGGAGTCGACGCCGCAGTTCTCCAGCACCGCCGGGTGCACCATGCCGCTTCCCAGGATTTCCATCCACCCCGACTGCTTGCAGGTGGGGCAGCCGCGGCCGCCACACACGGTGCAGCGCACGCTCATGTCCGCTGAGGGCTCCGTGAACGGGAAGAAGGACGGATGGAAGCGGACGGCGGTGTCGGCGGAGAAGAAGCGGCGCGCGAAGTGGCTCAACGTCGCCTTGAGATCGACGAACGAGATGCCTTCGTCGACGGCCAGCCCCTCGATCTGCTCGAACACGGTGGCGTGCGAGGCGTCGAATGGATCGCGGCGATAGACGCGACCCGGAATCACGACGCGGATCGGCGGACGGTACGCCTCCAGCGTGCGGATCTGCACCGGTGAGGTGTGCGTGCGCAACAGCAGGTCGTCCGTGACGTAGAACGAATCCTGCGAATCGAGCGCCGGGTGATCCTTGGGAAAGTTGAGCGCGTAAAAGTTGTTGCGCTCGGTCTCGATCTCGGGGCCGACGGCGCGGGTGAAGCCGAGCTCGCGGAAGATGTCGCAGATCTCGTCCATGACCTGGGTGACGAGATGCAGCCCGCCCCGCCAACTGGGGCGCCCCGGCATCGTCGGGTCGATGTCCTGGAGGACGCTCGAGCTACGGGCGAGCTCCGCCGCGCGAGCGTCGAGGGCCGCTTCCCACTCGCGCTTCAGCGTGTTGGCGGGCCCGCCGACCGCTTTCCGGGCCTCGGCGTCGAGGGTGGGCAGCGATCGGATGATGTCGGTCAGTGCGCCGTTCTTGCGTCCCAGGATCTCGGTGCGCAGATCCTGGAGCCGGCGCTCATCCGCCCGTGGGACCTCGCGCAGCCGCTCCCGCAGGCCGTCGAGGCGTGCGAGGAGGTCGCGCATGATCAGAGGGCCTTCTTCGCGACCTCCGCCAGCTGCTCAAACGCGCCCGGATCCCGGACGGCGAGGTCGGCGAGGACTTTGCGGTTGATCTCCACGCCGGCCTTGCGCAGGCCGTTCATCAACCGGTTGTACGACAGGTCGTGCAGCCGGGCGGCGGCGTTGATACGCGTGATCCAGAGACGGCGGAACTCGCCCTTCTTGCGGCGCCGATCGCGATAGGCATAGCGCTGCGCGCGCTCGACGCTCTCCTTGGCCGCCTTCCACAGCTTGCTGCGCCCGCCGAAGTAACCCTTGGCGAGCTTCATGACTTTATTCTTGCGCTTCAGGCGCGCGACGTTGCTCTTGACCCGGGGCATGAGGCCTCCTTAGGTCGACAAGAGCCGCTTCAGACGGCGCTCGTCGGCGTGGGCAACGAGAGCTCCTTTGCGCAGATGGCGTTTGCGCTTGGGATGCTTCTTCGTCAGGATGTGGCTCTTCATCGCCCGGTGACGGCGCAGCCGTCCCGAGCCGGTGAGCCGCACGCGTTTCCGCAACGCGCGCTTGGATTTCATTTTGGGCACAGTAGACTCCTGAAATCGCTGTCAGCTATCAGCTGTCAGCTCTCAGCTCGCTCATCGCTGACGGCTGATAGCTGAGAGCGCCTTATTTCGGCGCCAACACCATCGACATGTTGCGTCCCTCGAGCCGCGGGTCCTGCTCGATCTTGGCGATATCCTTCAGCTCGGCCGCGACGCGGTCCAGTACTTCCCGTCCCAGCTCGATGTGCGCCATTTGCCGGCCGCGATACATCATCGTCACCTTCACCTTGTTGCCGTCCTGCAAGAATTCACGCGCGTGCCGGGTCTTGAAGTCGAAATCGTGATCGTCGATCCCGGGGCGGTACTTCACTTCCTTCAAGTGAATGACGTGCTGTTTCTTCTTGGCCGCCCGCGCCGCCTTCGCCTGCTCGAACTTGAACTTGCCGTAGTCCATGATCTTGACCACGGGCGGGCGCGCCAGCGGCGCCACTTCTACCAGGTCGAGACCTCGTTCCGCAGCCGCCGCGAGCGCCTCATCGATCGTCAGCACCCCGAGCTGCGCGCCGTCATCGGCGATCACCCGAACCGGACTGATGCGGATCATCCGGTTGATCCGGGTCCGCGGCTGCTTGCTGGTGTTGCTGCTTTCCGGAGGAGGCAGTTGGTCGCCTTTCCCAATAAATGAAAATGCGGACTCCAGTCGATCTAGGAGTCCGCGAATGCGTCATCGGTTGTCGGTCATCGGTACTCGGTCGCGGCCGTGCGTGACCGATGACCGAACACCGAGAACTGACGACGCCTTCTCTCTCTCGGACCCGGGAGCGCTCTCCGGCTCGCCGGAAAGGCCTGGAGGTGGGGCGCCACCGGCGCCCGCTTGAACTTGTACTGCCGCAACAAGCTACGCGGCGGGGATGGGCTCCACAAGTCCGAAGCCCTTGCCGTCCCGCCCCAACCGCCCCATCGCCACCATGGGATCATGCTCGAAACAGATGCGCCACGCGTCCGCCTCGGCGCGCTGATACACCCGGCGCCGTGTCTCCAGCGTCACGAGCGGCTCCAGGTCGTAGCCCATGATCCATGGCAGCGGCAGGTGCGCCGAGGTCGGCACCAGATCGGCGATGAAACACGCCACCTCTCCGCCGCGCTCGACCAGAATCGACTGGTGGAACGGCACGTGGCCTGGCGTCGGGATGCAACGGATCCCCGGGAGCGGCGTGGCTTCCCCTTCCAGCAGCTGGAAATCGATGCCGCTGAAATTCGGCGCCAGATAGCTCCCGGCGGTCCGCTCGTTCGTGTGCAGGGCGAAGTCGAGCTCCCTGCGCTGGACGACGTAGCGGGCCCGCGGGAACGAGGGCAACAGCTCGCCCGATGGGGCGCGATAGGTATCGCCCCCTGCGTGATCGAAATGGAGGTGGGTGTTGATCACCCAACGGATGTCCTCGGGCGCGTGCCCGAGCGCCGCGAGGCCATCGTGTAACCGCGTCCGGCCGCGCGTCCCCGCGTTGTCGGCGCCGTAAATGTCGCGGAACTTCGCATCGTCCTTGTCGCCCAGCCCGGTGTCGACCAGCACGAGACCATCGTCGTGCTCCACCAGCAGACAGCGCATCGCCAACGTGATGCGGTTGCGATCATCGGGTTTCGTACGCCGCTCCCAGAGCGGCTTGGGGACGACGCCGAACATGGCACCGCCGTCGAGACGGATGGTGCCGGCCTCAATCAGGTGGCACTGCAGGGAGCCGACGCGGAATGAGGTGGTCAAGATGAGATGTCCAATGATGAATGCAGAATGTCGAATGCAGAATTCACCATTCTGCATTTTGCATTCTGCATTCTCCTCACAGATCGTCCCGTCGGAGGGGCAACGTCATGCATCGCGGGCCGCCACCGCCGCGCACCAGCTCGCTGCCGTCGATCGTGATCACGCCCTTGTCCCCTTCCTCGAACCGCTCTTCCCCGGTGAGCAGGTTCACCGCGGAGACGATGCGGTAGCCGGTGTGCTCGAGCTCGCGAATCGTCGCTTCGTTGCGGGTGTAGGTGACCGTCAGCCCCGGCCGCAACGTGAAGAAATTGCATGCCGAGGACCACTGCTCCCGCTCCTGCACCGTGCGGGCGGTGCCACCACAGAACACCGGCTCGAGCGGCAGATCGACCGCCTGCATCGCGGCGAAGAAATTGGGCATTTCCTTCACCCCCTACGACCGCTTGCTCCGGTGCAGCACCGCGAGCCGCTCGGCACCCACGAAGAACGGCGGGTAGATGACACACGTCTCGCGGTCGATCTGGGTGAAGATCATGTCGAGATGGATCGCGGTACGCTCGTTGGGGAGCACCACGATGATCACATCCGAGACGCCGCACTTGTCGAACGTCAGCTCGCACAGTTGATCGAGCGCGGCGGGACTGGAGCGCTCGCTGAAGCCGAGCACCAGGAGGTCGGGACGCAGCGGATGCACGTCGCCCCCCTCGAGCGTGTAGGTGTGGCGTCGCTCCTCGGAGCCGTCGTACAGGATCCCCGCGTTGTCGAGCTGGTCGTGATAACGGAACAGCGCCTTGACCAGCATTTCTTCCGTCCAGCGCACGCCGTAGCGCATCGAGCCGATGATGGCGTGCTCCCCCACCACGATGCCGACGTCGCGCGTGAAGAAGAGGTTGGGCAGCGGCGGCAGCGCGTAGCCGACCTCGTTCAGGGCGCGGGCGATCGGACCGGCCTCCTCGAGCGTTCCCTCGACCATCAGGCCGACCAGCTGCTCGGCCGACAGGACGGCGAGCTGCTTGGCCAATGCATCGGAGGGGACGACCTCGAGCGCGCGGGTCACCAGAAAGTCGCGCACGTCGGGACGCGCGACGATCTCGGTCAAGAGCTCGCGGACCTCGTGGACTTCGGCGAAGCGCTCCAGCACCGCCACGAGCCGGCGGTGCTCGCGCTGCGCCAGCTCGAGATCGATGATGTCATCGTAGAGGTAATCTTCCCGGTTCCCGGGGGTGACGGCGACCAGCTCGTTCCCGGGTGTGTGCACCAGGACGTCGCGCAGTGTGCCGATCTCGGATGTGACGTGGACGCGGGGCATTGGGGCAGGAAATCTAAAGACGAATGTCCAATGTCCAATGTCCAATGCAGAACGCCCAAGGAAACCCTGGGCCGGGACGTGGACTATCGATTGGTAAGCGCGAAGCTGAGGGTTTCGAGCTCCAGGGCCATGTTGACGCTCTGGACCGCCACGTCGGTGGGAACGACGAGCGGAACCGGCGCGAAGTTGAGGATCGCCTTGACTCCAGCGCGGACGAGCCGATCGGCCACCTCCTGCGCCGCCTCGGCGGGGGTCACGAGAATCGCGATGTCGGTCGGTTCCCGCTTGAGGTCGGCCTCGAGCAGCTTGATGTCGCGGACGACGAGTCCATTGGAGCGGGCACCGATTTTCCTGGGATCCTTGTCGTAGATCGCCGCGACGTCGAAGCCGTGCTGGCGGAACCCGCGATAGTGCAGCAACGCCCCGCCCATCTTCCCCGCGCCGACGAGCACCACGCGATGTGTGCGCTTGAGTCCCAGGATGTCGCGGATCCGTGCGGCCAGCTCCGGCACTGAATAGCCGAGTCCGCGCTTCCCGAACGAGCCGAAAAACGAGAGGTCCTTGCGTACCTGGGCCGAGGTGGTGCCGCCGCGGCGCGCCAGCTCGGCCGAGCTGATCGTCGGGAGGCCCTGTGCCGCGGAGTGCTCGAGGAAGCGAAGGTAGAGCGCGAGGCGGCGGACCGTGGAGTCCGAGATCTTTCGCATTATTGTGAATTATTTCACAATCGCCCCTCCCGGCGCAAGTCTTGGCCTCAGTGGGACCAGCGCCACAATGCGACGAACCGCTCCGGGGCAAGCGTCTCGGCCCGCACACGGGGATCGAGCCCCAGTTGCGCGAGCGCGGCATCGACCACGTCAGCGGGTCGTCCCGTGATCGCGCGCAACACGTTGCGCAGCGTCTTGCGTCGCAGACTGAAGCACGCCGCGACGAAGGCCCGGAACGCCGGGACATCGGGCGGAGCAACGAGGGGACGCTGCAGCGGCCGCAGCCGGATCACAGCGCTCTGAACCTTGGGCGGCGGGGTGAACGATCCTGCTTTGACCGTGAACAGTTTTTCGACGTGCGCCTCGACCTGCGCTCCCACCGACAGCCCGCCGTACACTTTCGATCCCGGGGCCGATACGATGCGATTGGCCACCTCGTCCTGCACCAGCATCACGATGACCGCCGGCCGCTCGCGCAGCGCCAACTCGATGATGGGGGTCGTGATGTAATAAGGAATATTTCCGACAAATTTCGAATGTCCAATATCGAATATCGAATTGCGAAGTGAGTTCCAGTCCAGTCGCAGCACATCTCCTATCACCATTTCGACATTCGTTATTCGATCTTCGACATTCTTCAGTTTGCATTGTTCCGCCAGCGCCTGATCCTTCTCGATCGCCACAACCCGTCCCACCCGCGGCGCCAGCACCCGCGTCAGCGTCCCGCTCCCCGCTCCAATTTCGACGACGTGGTCTTCGGGCGATGGCTCCAGCGCGTCGACGATGCGGGACAGGATCCGCGGATCGGTGAGGAAGTGCTGGCCCAGCGGTTTCTTGGTCAGACTCTGGCGATCAGGAGGGTGCGGTCGTCGGAGGAGGGAGCGCCCCCGGTGAAGGCGGCGAGGTCGGCGAAGATCGCCTCCAGCATCTGCTGTGCCGGCCTGGTGCGCAGGCCTTGCACGTGGCTGAGGACCCGCTCCTCGCCGAAGCGGTGGCCGGCGTCGTTGGTCGCGTCGGTGATGCCGTCGGTGAACAGACACAGGACATCCTGGCGACGCAGCCACGATTCCAGGCGGTCGCCCGGCGCCGCCGGCTCGCCCAGGCCGAGCGGGGGACGGGTGGCCTCGAGCCGCACGATCGCGCCGCTGTCGCCGCGCACCAGAAACGCATGCGGGTGTCCCGCGTTGGCGTAGGCGATGCTGCCGCCGGCCGGATCGATCACCGCATAGAACAGCGACAGATACATCTCGGTGCGTCTCAGCTCGTTGGCGAGCGACTCTTCGAGCTTGCGCAGCACCTGCCCCGGCGTCCCGGCGGCTTCGGCGTGGATGCCGGACGCCGCCATCGCGAGCGCCATGATGAGCGCGGCGCCGAAGCCGTGACTCGACACGTCGCCGATCATCACGCCGACGCGCTCGCCGTGCAGTCCCAGAAGATTGTAGAAATCGCCGCCGACGACGTCGGCCGAGCGGCAGCGCACGGCGAGATCGGCCTTGTTGCCGAGCACGTTGGCGGCGGGGAGCAGCTTCAGCTGCAGGTCGTGCGCCAGCTCGAGCTCGCGGCGCACGCGCTGCTGGCTCAGGTCCTTCGCGACGAGACGCGCGTTCTCGATGGCGGCCCCGACCTGATTGGCGATCGC
>DATLVL010000433.1:0-10099 GCA_035577525.1 Gemmatimonadales bacterium
TCCACCCAACGAAGCGCGATGCTGGCGGCGCTCGCCACGGCTTCAGGGCGGATAAACTTCCACGACAGTTCGCCAGGACGCTGCGTTACCTCCTCGGGGTAGCGACCAGCATAGACGTCAGCCAGCCAGTCTGGCGCTTCCTCGTGGTACCCGTTCAGCGCCGGGTCATACCGATATGCTGTTTCTTCACGGTCGTACTTGAACTTCCCGAACCGCTCTCTTTGAATCACCGGCGACTCCATCGTCAGGCCCGGGTTTCTGGCGAGGTATTCCATCAACTCGCCCATGGGGTCCTTCATGTGCGGGTTGTCCATCTGGGACCAGTTGAACTTCTCCCAGTCGCTCTCTTTCCAAAGCTCCATGTAGTAGCCGGCGTCCACCTCAGGGACGACGCCAGACGCGATGAGCGTTCCCCGCCGGTCGGTCAGAGCGTGTGGCAGGATGCGCGTCATCAGCGGGCGCAGGACGCGGTCCGGCTGGTCCTGACACTCGTCCACCGCCGCTTCGTCCAGTCCGGCGCCCAGTTCCTTCTTGATGGCCTGGATATCGTCGGTGCCACCGAACCGCACCTTGGACCCGTTGGCGAACTTGGTCACCATGCGCACTTCGTTGTGACGCACAGGGAGCCGCCACTTCTCGCACATGGGCAGCCAGATCGGCTCCCACATGATTTCGCGCGCCTGCCCGGCAGTCAGCGCCAGGTAGATGCGGTTGCCTCCTGGCGTTGCCATGGAGCGCGTGCCGTAGCGCCCGGCGATGCCGACGGTCTTCCCCGCCCGCCGGCTGCACATGAGCACGATCCAGCGAACGAGGCAGCGGATAAACTCCAGCTGGATCGTATGGCCATCGGCGAACGCCTCGGGCGTGAAACCCAGGAGCCGGGCCCTGGTGACAAGCCGGCCAAGCGCCGTGGCCGGGCTCGGCCTCACGCGTCGCCCGCTCCAAAGTCGGCCGGCGTCGCCTCTCGCGCGTGTCGGGTGGTGCGAAAATATTCCAGCACCTCGGCATATGTCTTCTCATCCACCATCAGCAGGCGGAACTCTGCGTCAGGCTGCCCCTTGTTGCGGGGCCGCCAGATACTCACCGCCGTCGCCTTCTGCATCGCGAGGCAGTCGACCAGCGCCGCCATGGGCACCGACTTGCACAGCGCACGCACCGGCGTCCGCACGGCCAACAGGCGCGCCATCATGTCGGGCGCCGATTCGCCCTTCGGCTTGGTGGTCAGCAGCTTGTAGTCGAGGGCGGGAGGCTCCTTGCGCTTCATGGCGTGCCCCCGGATGAGACGAGGGCCTTTACGCGGTCGAGCAGTTGCCACGCCTCGTCCCGGCCAATGTCCTCGCCCATGCTGACCACCATCCGCAGTCCCTCGAGATAGCCCTCCGCGTGGGCGCGCCGCAGCAACTCCCGCAGCCCGAAGTTGGCCAGTTCGCTGGCGCTGTTGAATGCAAACCCCGGCGGGATCACTTCGTCTGATTCCATTTAGGACCCAAGAGTTCAAGCTCCGAGAGATCAATCTTAAGTTCTTGAGAACATTCGTTGCACAGCTCCCATTGTTTCGTTAGGTACAACCAAAATGCAGCGCGCCTACAGTGGCGCCCGTTCTTTACGCGGTTGCACCTGCGAGACCTCATGACGGCGGCACCGCGACGTGCCGGCAGGCCAGTTCGCTGGCGTCGATGGTCCACAAGTCGCGCTTATGTCCTTCGGGGTTCATCGTCTCTTCCCTTTCTTCGCCACCTGCGACCGGATGTCCGCGATCGCAGCCTCAGGTACTTCGACCGCTTCGCCACCGTCCGCCGTGGGCACTGCCGGCGCGAGCATGCCGGCCACCGCGTCCGCCTTGGCCTCGGCCACCGGGTCGAGCCCCCGCACGCAATAGGCGATGCGCGCCCACGGGATCAGCAGCAGGTTTGTCCCGCCGCCGTCCACCGCAGCGATGATTTGCAGGCCGTTGATGGTGGGCACGGCGTCGATATCGTTCCAGCCCCACAGGCGCTTGCGGAACACCTCCATCTCGCCCGTCAGGCGAACCTCTTTCCAGCGAATCACCGCGAGGTCACTCATGGCGATCACCCGTCAGGCCGCGGGACAGCAGCGCCATGGCCTCGCCGATGAACTGGCGCGCGATGGTCAGTTCACGCACAGACGACTGGGCCCCTTCGAGCCGCACCCGGGTGGCCGCGTGCAGGTCCTGTTCGCGCCGCAGGGCCATCGTCAGCGACTTCCCTTGTTCGGTCGCGTCTTTGAGCTTCATCGCCGTCGTAAGTCGTTTCATTCGTCCCCTCCTCCAAACGTCGTGTTTCGTTGCTGCGCCGCCAGAATGGCCTCGCGCAGCCTCGGCATCTTCAGCGCCTCTTCGATCAGTTCGGCCTCTTCCAGGTCTTCGCCGCCACCCTTCGGCCGCGTGCTCTTCACGTGGTCAGACAGTGTGCGCAGGTATCCCGCAATCACCCGCGCCTCGTCGGGGTACAGCAGTCGCTTCTTCTGGGCCACGTCGGCGATCAGGTGGTCCACGTCGGTCCTCACGAGCGCGATGAGGTCAGTAAGCAGCGCCTCGGCCGACTCCGAACGGTCAGCAGCGCTGTCAGCTCGACGAGCGTCTGCGTGTCCAGGTCCAGGCGCCGCAACAATCGGAGCGGTTTTTGGTTTTCGCATTGCTCTCCTTGGTCTCCTTGCTCTTGTCGCGTCTGATTACCGAACAGCGCGCGCCGGGTCTCCAGGATGGATTCGCGCACGCGCTTGAATCGACCACCTCGCCTGCCGCCCAGCTGGCGGCGCATGTGCGAGGCGATGTCTCGGATCGACAGCCGGTCGGCGTGCAGGCGCCAGATGGTGCGGTCGAGCGGCTCCAGGCCAGAGACGTCGGCGGCCTTCGCCTGTTCATAGTAGGCGGACGTGTCGATGATGCTGGTGCGTGTCGGCATGCCTCGCGTGGAGACGAAGCGCGGGCCCGGCTCGATGTCCTGAAAGCCGCTGGCCGCTGCCTTCGCGTACCACTCTGCGACCAGGGCGGCGGGTGGCTGCTTCATCGCCGCCTCAGACCCAGGTAAATCGGGCACCCCTCGAACTGCGACACTCGCTTGCAGCCAAGGTCGGCCACCGCCTGGCGACACTCGCGCCGATGCCTCCAACTGTTCGACACCTCCAGGTGCTCAGCCACCCACGACGCCACGTCACCGCAGCGCACGCGGTCCGTGAGCACCGACGTCACCTTCCAGCGCCCGTCGATCGCTTCAGTGACCTTCGCCCGCCAGATGAGGCGGCGCAGGGCTTCTTTCGTCAGGCCGGTGCGGTTCATTGGTCCTTTCGCGTCATTCGGTTGATACACGCGGGGCGATCTCCCGGTCCGGGAGTGGTGGTCCTTTCTGCGCTCGGTTGCCGGTGGCGTGTGCCTCGCGACGTCCGAGCTATATGCGAGAGCGGCGCAGCGTTCGCCAGACGACCCAAGCCCCGAGCGGTCATCCGAGAGGCGTTGCCCAGCCATTGCCGGGCGCCTTGGCGGCTAGCGCTATTCATTCGCCCCCCGGTGACTCCCCTTCTCGTTGGCCTCCGGTCTGGCGTACCGCCGTTCCCGCGCAACGAATGACGAGCATGTTTGGACCCGCCTCGCACGTGCCGCACTCGATCGTGTCGAGCGGCCGTCCGGTCTGGTTCCACGCCACGATGCCGTTGGGGTCGCAGCCGCGCCACAGGTGCACACGGTCGCCGATCACGACCGCCACACGCTGGCCCATGATGCCTTTGCCGCGGATTGCAACCGCCCTGGCGCCGTCGGGTGCTTTCACGGCTTCGCCGCTTCCTGGTCGCGCGTGAACCGGATGCGCAGTTCAGAGATAGGCGTGCCGGGGGCGCACTGAGACATCGACACGACTGCAGCCCATCGCCCCTGCTGCTGCAATGCTTGCAGATTCCCGTGGGCATCGGCCCAGGTTGCGAACGGTTCGATCGTGGCACCGTCGGGGACGCCCAGCAGCTTCTTCAGTTCGGCGATACCCACTCTGATCTCGACGTGCTCGATACGTTCCATTACCTGTCCTCCGTTCTCAGAGGCCTTGCGTCCCAATGCAAACGCGCAGCCTCCTTGCAGGTCATCGCCACGCCCCGCGGCGACCGCACCACGTGTGTGCAAGGCGTCGCGTACGCCCGCCACGTCGGGTCGCCCAGCTCGCGCTCCACGGCGGCCAAGGCGAATGCGAGGCTGCACGACTGACACACGCCCAGCCCGGCGAGCCAGTGCCACAGTTCGGCGAAGCGGGCGCCCTTGATGCGCTCCTCATCGCGCGCGGCGACGATTGGCATTGAGTAGGCTACGGCCACATCCGCTCCCCGATGGCGCGCCCCAGGATGTGCATCAGATCACCGCAACCCCACCCAGCGAAGATGGCCAGCACGAAGCACAGTGCGTACAGGCGAATCCGCTTCAGCCGCTGGCGCCGGCGCCACTGCGGGTAAGTCAGGGCCGGCTTCTTCATCCTTCCACACCAACTTCGCGCGAGCCCGACAAGATGGACGCCACCAGGTCGGCCGGCGGGCGCCAGTTGTGGTCGAAGAGCGCCTGGATCAGATTGCTGGCCACCTCGAAGCGCATCTTGCTGGTGTCAAATCCCTGCTTCGCCAACGTGCGCGCCTGCTTGTACGTGCAGAGCCCGGCGGCACGCCGATGCTTCGCCTTTCGGATCAGTGTCTCTGCCTGCGATGACGTGCAGTCCGGCGGCACGTCGAAGCCCCAGCGCTTGAGCTGTTCGATCTGCACCGGGTCAGCTGGCGGCGCCTGCCAGTCGCCGCGCTCCGCCTCTGGATCGGCGACGCCGAACAGCCGGAACGGATCCACAGTGCGCGCCGAGTACGCGACCTTCTTCGCCTTGATGGCCGCCCGCCGCGCCGCCTCGCGCTCGGCCTCCTTGCGCGCCTTCTCGGCTAAGTCGGTCTTGGCCTTTTCGAGCGCTTCTTGCGCGTCGATGCCGGGCGTCTTTTCGGCGATGTCTTTGGCCGCTTTGACTTCGTCGTCGGTATATTTTCCAGCCAGGATGTCAAGCGCAGAGACAAGACGGTGACGCCCGCTGTTGCCGGCGAAATCAAGCAAGAGACAGTCGCTCTTCCCCGGATGGATCCGGAGCCCTCGTCCAGCGCATTGAGCATAGAGCGCCCGGCTCTTGGTAGGCCGCGCCATCGCAACACACGCGACGCCTGGGTCATCGTATCCCTCCGTGAGCACGCCGACGTTGACGAGAAATTGAAAGTCACCGCGCTTGTGGGCCATCAGCGTCCCGCGGCGAATGTCCGTGGGCGTCTCCCCGTCGACGGCGCGCGCGCACCCGGTACGGTAGCGGCCGAAGATCTCAGCCATCCGATGCGCGTTCGCGACGCTGGTGGTGAACATGATCGTCCGCCGCTCGCCAGCCAGCTCCATCGTGGGTTTGACCACGCCGTGAAGCACCTCCTCGACGGACATCACCGCGTCTAGGTCACCCTGGTTCAGGTCGCCCGCCGTGGTGCGCACCGCCGCCAGGTCGATGGCGTCCACCTGCACCTGGGTCACGCGGATGGGGCACAGGAAGCCGTCGCGGATCCCGTCTTCGATCTCGCGCACGTAGGCCACCGACTCGAAAACCTGGCCCATCGCCTTCTCGTCCTGGCGGTCCGGAGTGGCCGTGACGCCCAGGACGCGCGCGTGCTCGAACCAGTCCAGGACCCGCTTGTACGTGGCGGCGACGGCGTGGTGAGCTTCGTCGACGATCACCAGCTCGAAGGCGTCCTGCGGGAACCGCTCCAGCCGCTTCGGCCGGCTCAGCGTCTGCACGCTGCCCACCACGATGCGCGCCCCGCTGGCCCGGAACTCGGCCTGCTCCAGGTCCACGTACTCATCGGTCATGGCCATCAGCCGCTTTCGCGCCTGGTCCAGTAGCTCTTCGCGGTGGGCCACCACCAGGATGCGCCCCGGCTTCTTCCATGCCGCCGCCACCGCGCCGAACACCTGCGTCTTGCCCAGGCCGGTCGCCATCACCAGCAGCGTCGAGCGGTGCTCAAGCAGACGCGCCTGAATGGCCGCCACCGCGTCCAGTTGGTACGGGCGCAGACCGGCCAGCGGCGACGCCACCGGCACGATCGCCCGCGCGGGTGCCACGGCGGGCACCATGCGCACGGGCGCACCAAAGCCGGGCAATAGCATCGCCTCGGGCATCAGAAGCGATCCTCATCAGCCTCGGTGTCGTCGACCGGCTCCAGCGGCAGCGGCAACGACGGCGGATCCTCTTTCGTGACGTCGATCGGGTTGTTGTCGCCGTCGAGCAGCGTGATCGTCGCCTTGCGCCTGGACGTCGCCACCGTCACCGGCTTGGCGCCCCTGGTCAGCAGTTCCCGCGGCACCGACGCGCGCTGCTCCTCCACCAGGTAGCCGCGCCCGCCACAACCGTTGCAGTTGTCGCGCAGCATGGCCGTGCCTTCGGGGTCGCGGCAATACGGGCACACCAGCGCCGGCTTGGCCGCCCGCGCGTTGTACGCAGTGCTGTGAAGCTCGGCCTTGAGCCGCTGCCAGACGGCGCCGTTGAAGTCGGGCGCGCCCTTCAGCTTCGCCAGTTCGGTCTGCGCCCGAACGAGGTGGTGGTTGACCACCTCCAACACGCCCTGGATCTCGGACATGCGTGAGCGGAAGGCCGGCGACGTCTCGATGCCAAACGCATCGACCGGGCACGGTGGGTCGGGCGGCGCTAGAGTAACGGCCGCTTCCCCTCCACGGGCGGCCTCCGTGTGATTAACTTCGTCGGTCGCCGCAGGGTGCGCCGCGGAGCCTGAGGGAATATCTTTCGCCTTCGCGGCGGCGCGCTGCTCGGCGCTCTTGATCGCCTTTGGCGTGGTGTTCAGTTGCCGGGCAACAGCCTTGCGCGCCGCGACCACGTCTTGACGCGTGACAGCTTCGGCTCGCCGCGAGCCGATAGCCGCTTTCTCGGCGGCCACCTTTTCGACCACGCGGTGAACGCGCCGGGCGATCATCTCGTCCCGGTTGTCGACACGCCGATAGAGGTTTTCGCTCACCTCCAAGTCGGCGCGCTCCTGATCGGTGGCGTCGGCGACGCGGATCCACACCCGCTTGGCCTTGTTGATCAGCAGCGCCGCCATGCGGTCGCGGCCGGCGATGATCTGCCCCGCCTTGTCGAACACCGGCGCGTTGATGGGTTCCTCGCCCAGCTCGCGAATGTCGGCGGCCAGGTCGATTACGTGCTGTTGTTTCTGACGCTTGCCGATCTCGCCGGGGAGGTGCAGCGACTTGACCGACTTCTGCTGATAGCCCAGCCACTTCACTCGTTCACCGCCGCGATGGCGACCACGACGCAGACGAGGAACAGGAACAGGTCGAAGGAGCTCATCAGTTCACCGCCGCCCGGGTCGGCGCGTCCGCCAGCAGGTCCGAAATCTGCGCCGTCAGCAGAGCGTTCCCGGCGCACAGAATCCGCTCCCGCGCCGCCTTGGACCGCACGCGGCCCAGCTGCGCCTTCAGGTTGGCGCCGATGCGCCGGGAGATCACCAGCGCGCGGTCGGCCTGCTCCTGGGTGCAGCCGGTGGCGACAACGGCTGCGACAAAGCGTTGCTCCCGGCTCACGACTGCGCCGCCTGAATGTAGGGAACCAGCGCCGCCCGCATCCGCTCGCGGTCGGCCTTGGTCCGCCGCTTCAGCGACAGGTACCGCGCCGCCTCGAAGCAGACCGCATGGTCAACGGCCCGGGGGTCAGCTAACCTGCGGCCGGCCATGAGCGCGGCGGCATTCCCGGAAAAACTCTGCCCTCCTGAGACCCCTCCGGTGGGGCCGCAGATGTATTTTATCTGAGACGGCAACGCGCGTTTCATGACGGTCCTACTTTCCGGAAATCTCGTCCCCCCTGAGCTCCCTCGCCGCGGACTGCACGCGGGTTTGCGATGACTCGTTGCGGGTCGCTGCGAACGAGGTCACGGGTGACGAGAAGTTCTGAGTCATCGCGCCGTAAGGATAAACACAGAGCCAAACGGCCCGCAAGAAAAATGCGATTCAGGGTTGTTTATTTTTCAGGAGTTGCTATGCGACCCGCGCCCACATCCTCGATTCCGGTGGCGCGCTTCGCCGGCTTTCGTAGCGCGTCCTCGAAGGTCTCCAGCGCATCGATGACGTCGTCGTCGCCGGTCTGAAGGTAGACCATCGTCTGCTGCAATGTCGCGTGCCCGAGGATGCGCGAGATCACCTCGACGCGCACGCCAGCTCGGGCCATGCGGCGCGCAGCTGCATGCCTTAAATCGTGGATTCGGACGCTGCCGTCGCCGGGCGCGGCCTTCACGCCCGCCGCGCTGACGATGTCGCGAAACTTGTCGTTGAACCATTCGGCGCCGCGGGGCCTCTCGTCCTTGCGATCAGGGCTGCAAAAAATGAACGGGCTTCGAAGGTGGCGCGGCAGCAGCTTTATCGCCGCGAACGTGCGCGCCGTGACCGGCGCGCGGCGCTCCTTCTGTGACTTCGTGGACGCCGCAGGGAGCGTCACCAGGCGCTCGCTTTCGTTGAACCAATCCCATCGGGCCAACCGCGCTTCGTCGCGCCGTAGGCCGCTGTCTGCGGCGAGCAGGACGAAGGCCCGCATGACGGTGTCGCAGCGGGCAAGCAGCAGTCCGATCTCTTCCTCGGTCGGCGACGTCTTGCGGACCTTCTTGACCTTGGCGTCCTTCATCGCCTGCAGCGGGTTGTGCGCCAGGCGCCCGCCGCGCACGCCCCACGTGAACATGCACTTGAGCCATTGCAGCTCGAAGTTGATGGTCAGGTCAGAGAGGGTGCGGCCCTTGCCACCTGGGTACTCGTAGGTGCGCCGGTGCTCGCGGTATTCTTCCGTGTCGGCGATTCGGATCGACATGCACTGGCGGTCGCCGAACCACTCCAGGACGGGGCGCAGCTTGCCGGCGATAACCGGCCAGCTCTTCACCTTGGCCTTGGCCCTGGCGTAGGGCTCGTACAGCTGGGAAACGGTCAACGATGGACGCGTGCCGGCTGCCCGCTCGCGGACGATTTCTAGAGCGCGGGCAAGTACTTCGTCGTCGTCCAAGGGTAAACCCTGACAAGACACGGCCGGCCATCGTCAGACATATGACGGTTTGCCGGCAACAGAAAAATGCAATTCGCGTTACGCGGATTGAGTGATGAAACTCACGCCCCGCGCCGCCTGCGCGGTTTCACCGGTGTCACTCGCGGTTTCGAAACCGGCGGCGGCAACGGGATCTCGACCGCGCCGTCGGGGTCGACGAAATAAAGCCGCCCATCGATCACGTGGTACGAGACCACGATGTGGCTGGGCACGCGCGACTTGGTCGCGATCCGCGGGTTGGGGATGCAGAGCGCGACGGAGCTGGCGGCGCGTGCCTTCACGTCGCCGCCACCGGACACGTCTTCTTGTCCCAGCAGCCGGCGCACCAGTCGCCGGGGTGTGGCTTGTCGTCGAGCTGCGCGGCGTCCTGCACGGCCGCGAAGTCCACGCCCGCCTCGGCGGTCTGAAACTCGACGACGTCACCCCAGTCCCACGCGCCATCGCGCGCGTAGTAGATGCCCGGCTGGTACGACGGCACCTCGAACCGCATCGCCAGCGCCATCGCGCCAGCCAGCGCCTGGAGGTTCTCCCGCGCCGGCGCCACGGGCCAGCTGCCCGTCTTCCAGTCGACGACGCGCAAGACGTCGCCCTCGCGCCACAGGACGTCCGCCCGCCCCGCCGTGAGCAGCTGGCGCCCGTCCATGGCGCGGTAGACGTGCGGCTCGGGCTCCTCGACGTGGACGTGGAAGCCTGTTGGCGACAGGCCCCACGCGATTTCCACCAGCGTGCTGGTGGGCGGCTGCCACTGCATCGAGAGCAGGTCGATCCACCCCTGGATCTCGAGATCCTCCAGCAGCGGCAGCTTGCCCGTCTTCACCCACAGCTCGACGGCACTGTGGAAGAGCGTGCCCTTGTCCATGGCCAGCTGTGACGACGGCTTGCGCACCTTCGTCAGGCCGAGGACGTTCGGATATGCGCAGTGCCTCTTGAGCGCCGACGCCGACCACATCACGCGAGCGCCGCTCCTTCCTTCGCCAGCGTCGCCAGGAAGCCGTCGTAGGCCG
>DATLVL010000434.1:0-24966 GCA_035577525.1 Gemmatimonadales bacterium
GAAGTGGAAGCACACGAATCATCCGAGCATCACGACGGCGACGTCCGCAGCGCGGCCGCGTCGTCGTCGCCCGAGAGCGACGCGTGACGCTGATTCGCGATGCCGCACGCAGCCGGTTGTGGTTGCGTGAGTTACGCGAAAGCCGCGCGCCACACCGCGCGTGCACGGCCTTTGCGTTGACGAACGCGTGCCATGACACTCGCACTGCGCTCGATCGAACGGCGACAGCCGCTGTTGGACGTCCTCCTTCCGAGGACGCGCGTCTGCCGTCTCTTGAACGTCACCGTCGCGGCGATCGGACTCGTCGTCACGTTGCCGCTGATGCTCGTCATCGCGGCCGCGATCTGGATCACGTCCGGCTCGCCCGTCATCTTCACGCAGACCCGCATCGGGCTCGACCGCCGCGCGAGTCGACGACGCTCCAACACTAACGGACGCCGCTCCGACGACCTCGGCGGCCGTCCTTTCACGATCTACAAATTCCGCACGATGGCTCCTCGCGTGGGGAGCGGCTCCGCAGCCCAGAGGTGGGCGTGTCCCGCGGACGCCCGAGTCGGCGTGTTGGGCCGGATCCTCCGCACGCTGCGCCTCGACGAGCTGCCGCAGCTCGTCAACGTGCTGATCGGCGACATGAACATCGTGGGACCGCGCCCGGAGCAGCCGGCGATCTTCGCCCGCTTGCGGCACGAGATTCAAGGCTACGCGTTGCGACAGCAGGTCCCGCCCGGGATCACCGGATGGGCGCAGGTCAACCAGGGCTACGACCGGTCGGTCTCCGACGTGCGGCGTAAAGTTGCGCTCGATCTCGAGTACATCGAGCACCGCTCGCCGCTGGCGGATCTTGTGATCATGGTGAAGACGATCCCCGTGATGTTGTTCGGTCGGGGAGCCTTATAGCTGGTAGGACCCGCCTCGACAACCAAGACGTCCCTTTTCTTAACTCACCGCCGTTCTCCGCGTCGGCTCCCACACCGCCTGTGTCGTCCCGCGCCACACGCGCATCATCGCGTGCAGCACCGCCACGTTCCCCCACACCACGAACGCGGGCCAGGCGATCCAGCGTGGCTGCGGCCAATCGGCCGGCCACTGCCACGCGGCGACGGCGAGCAGCAGCACGACCCCCGCAGCAGCCAGCGCCGACCAGGCGGCCCCGCTGCCGCTAGAGATCGCGAGCGCGAGGAGGGCGAGAATCCCGAGCACACCGGCTGCCGGCAAGAGCCAGCGGCAGATCTTGTGGCTGAACACCATCCAGGCGAAGAGCGGCGAGTGGGTCGGATCGAGCGCCCAGCGCTCCCAGGCGAGCGTCGCGATGCCGCGGGCGATCGTGCGGACCTTGCGCCGGTACTCCTCGCGCAGCGAGCCGCTGCGTGGCACGTAGCACACCGCGTCCGGCACCGACACGGCCCGGAAATTCCGTCGCCGCGCGTCGAGCGCCGCGGAGAAGTCGCGGCTCAGGTTCTCCGGCACCAGGCGGTCGTGCAACGCGGTGCGGATCGCGTAGAGACACCCCGACGCCCCGACGATGCCGCCGGCCCGCGTTTCCAGGTCGCGCACCCACATCTCGTAGCCGACATAGCCGCGCTCCCCGCTCGTCGTTGGGACGGCGGGATCGGCGATGCTCACGTCGCGTCCCGACGCCACGCCGACGAGCGGATCGGCCAGCGCCCGGACCAGACGACCCAACGCCTGCGCATCGATGCGCACACCTGCATCGGTGTTGACGACGATGTCGCCGCGCACGCGCGCGCGCCCCGCATTCTCCGCCCCCGTCTTGCCGCGACGTGCCGGCAGGCGCAGCAGCTCGACTCCGCGCCCCGCATAGCGCTGCACGATGGTATCGGTGCCGTCGCTCGACGCATCCGACACGACCAGCACGTGACGCCGCTCGGGGGGGTAGTCGGCCGCGAGGATCGCATCCAGCGCCCCGGCGATCTCCGCCGCACCGTTGTGCACGGCGACGGCGACGGTGATCAGGGGGAACGTCCGCTGGTCTGCCGGCCGCTGAGGACGACGGCGCCGCACGGCACCCACGAGCACGAGGGCGAGCGGATACCCGAGGTAGGTGTAGGCACCGAGCGCCAGCGTCGCGAGGAGGGCGAGGCCGGCGGCGCCGATCAGCATGACACGGGCGCTTGACGGCGGGAGGCGCGGGCGTACACGGCGAGGTAGCGCTCCACCCACGGCTCGGGACGGAAACAGGCCATCAATCGGTGGAGGGCGGCGGTGGCACGCTGCAGCGCGCACTCGCGGTCGGCATGTACGCGGCGCAGCGCCGTTGCGAGCTCGGCGGGATCGTCGGGCGCGACGAGATACGCGGTCTCGTCGCTCACCACCCCGTCGACCCCTCCCACGGTGGTCGCGACGATCGGCACGTGCGCCGCCATCGCCTCGAACAGCACGATCGGCGTTCCCTCAGTGCGGGAGCTCAGCACGAACACGTCGAATGCCGCGAACAAGCGCGCCGCGTCGCTCACCGCGCCGTGCCAGCGGATCCGCCCGCCGCCGTCCCGCGCACTGCGCTCGCGCAACACGCCGCGGAGGGGACCATCCCCGATGACCGACACGATCACGTCGGACGGCGCGAGCCGATTGACCGCGTCGAGCAGCAGGTCAGGTCCTTTTTCCTCGCTCAGGCGCCCCACCCAGCCGATGACGAACGCCGACTCGGGCAGCTCCAGCGCGCCGCGCGCGGCACGCCGTTCGAGCGGCAGCGCGCCATCCCACGCGTTGGGTATCGTGTGCACCCGTGCGCGCGCGATGCCGGAATGGACCAGCGACTCGGCGAGTGGATGAGACACGGCGACGACGGCGTCACAGCGTCGCAGCGCGAGCCGTTGCAGCCGCTCGTAGGCCCGCAACCGCCAACCGCCCCCGGTGAAGCCGTGCACCGTGCTCACGACGGGAATGCCGAGTCGCCGCGCCACGCCGATATCGAGGACGTCGGGGCGGTAGCCGTGCGTGTGGATAAGGTCGGGCTGCACCGTGCGGCACAGCTCGGCGACCTGGGTGCGCTCGTGGCGGTACCCGCGCGGCGGCACCAGCAGCGTGTGGATCCGGATGCCGTACTCGGCCAGGGGGGCCAGCATTTCGAGGCGACCATCGACTTCCTCGACGATCGCCCCGATGTGCACCTCGTGACCCCAGCCGCGCAGGCCCCGCGTCAGCATCCCGACCACCCGTTCCAACCCCCCGGCCGGTGCGGGGGCGAGGAGGTGGAGGGCGATCACGCGAGGCAGTCCGCGGCGTCCCGCTGCCCGTTGCCGTCCGCCGCCCGCTCGCTGCGCATCAGGGCGTCGGCGAAGAACTTCGTCGCCCACGACAGCGTCTGATAGCGGCCATACGGCCCGCTGCAGGGAAACGAGCCCTTGATGCCGCCGCGCAGTCCGGGGTCGGGGCTGGTGCGATTCTGGGTCGACTTGAGCCAGCGCAACGCGATCTCGGCGGGTGTGCGCCAGTGTCGAGACCCGGTGATTGCGAAGAGCCGCAGCCAGATGTTCGCCATCTGCGCTTCGCCCGTGAGGCAGCTCCAGCGCGCCGCGGGACGCCAGCGGTCGGCGAACCGGCCTGGTAGCCGCCCGACGGCGCTCTGTGCTTCCGCGATTCGCGTCGCCGCGAGTGCGGCGTGGTCGAGCAACAGCGAATCCTGCAGGACGCGTCCGCCCTCGAGCAAACCGCGGATCGTGTAGGCGATCGTGTGCAGCAGCGGCCGCCGCGAATCCGTGAGACAGCAATCGGGGAACCAGCCGTCATCGTGCTGGCGCTTCACCACCGCCGTCAGGTTGCGCGCTGCTGCCTTCACGAAACCGGGGACGCCGAGCCGCACACCCGTCTCGGCGAGCGCCCAGGCGGTGCGCGCGTTGTAGAGCGTGGCGTGGCCGTCGGCAAAGTGGGAGTTCCCGCGGCGCCACAACCCGTCTCCATCGAGGCAGCCCACGAGGAAATTGCCGGCGCGGTAAGCGGCATCGGCGAAACGGTTGCTACCTGATGCCGCGAGCGTCGCCATCCACCCGAGCAGTACTTGTCCGGTGTTGAAGATCGCAGGCGTCTTGCCTTCTCCTACGACACCGCCCTGCACCGCACCGGAGGGCAGCGCAACGTCGATCTCCCACAGCGCGGCTCGCTCTGCGCGGCGCTTGAGGTCGAGCCGGTTGAGGTGACGGGCAGCCATGTACAGCGAGGCGATGATGTATCCCGTCGTTTCGGGGTAGGGCGGCTGCCATCCCCTGGAGCGGAAGTACCTGTTCCAGGTCAGGCTGTAGCCGCGCGCGAGACCGAGGCCGCCGGAGGCATCCTGCGCTCGCTCCAGCCACTCGAGCGCGGCGATGAGATGCGGGCGGTGATCGGTCTCGACGGGATGTCCCAGTCGCTCGCGCATCAGCTCCGCTACCGTCGCGGGATGCGCGAGCACGACGCCGCGCAGGGGCTGCAGTCGATCTTCGATCACTCGCCCGATGCGGAGCCAGGGCGAGGCCACTGGCTCGCCGAGCGAGATCACGGGGTCGCGACCTCGCGTTGCAGCCAGCCCGCCACGCGGCGGGCCGCCGCGTGCGCGTAGCCATGCACCGGGCGCACCTCCCAGCGCAGGCTGCGGCAACGCAGGATCTCGGGCCCGAAGCCGTTCTTGAAGCGGTGCAGTCCATGGGATGGGCTCCGGGGAATCACCGCGTCGTAGGGCGCGCCGCCGAGATTGTACGCACTGAATCCCGCGCCGGCGAAGTGGGCCATGATATGCCACTGCAGCCACACTGACGCTCCTTGCGCGTATCCATCCGGCGTCGAGCCGCCGTTCAGGTAGTAGGCGCGGCGGTTGGCCCAGCCGACGAGCGCCGCGCTGAGCGGGGTCGCCCCGTCGAACGCAGCGAACAGCTGCACCCCCCAGGGAGCGGGCCACTGCGGACCGGCATCGAGTGGAGCCGCGGTTGCGATATCGAACGGGTCGCCACGCGCACTGGCCCGCGATGACGCCTCCGCCCAGACCACGCTGAGCAGCGCGTGCGCCGCTTCCCCCACGGGGAGCCGCAGCTCCCAGCCGCGTCGCTCGGCGCGCTGCAGATGGCGGCGATGCCCGTCCGACAGCACGGCGCGGCGCTCCTCCGACCCGCGCTCCAGCGACACGACGTATTCGAGCCGGTCGATCTGCTCCAACGGCTCCGCTCCGGGGGGGTTGGCGGGCGGCGGCCAGAGCGAATCGAACGAATCGAGCATCACCTCCGCGGCGCCCGCGGCACGCAGATCGCGCAGCAGTGCGGCGAACGCGATGTCCTTGAGTAGCGGATCGGCGAGCGCGGGATAGGCCGCGAGCAGCACGTGGCGGGGCCTGCGGCTGAGGCGACAGTGCTTCCACACACCCGCCGCGACACCGACGGTCTGACCGTCACGCTCGAGCGCCGCGAAGAACGGCGTGCCCTCTGGGTCATCGCTGCGCAGTCCGACAGGAGTGTGAAACACGCCGCCACCCGAGCGTTCCAGTGCCGCGTGCCAATCATCCGGGACCGCATGCGTGACCCTCCAGACCGACTGAGCCGGGAGGGCGAGGGTCATAACGCTCATTGCCACGCTGCAACACAAGTTCCGTGCCGATCGACGGGGCGCCGCCTGCACTGCGGTGCCGTTGCGCCCGGGCAGCGGACGACGCGCGCGCGCGCCGTCAGCCGCCGTTCAGAATTGGCCTCCGAATTGCACCTCCGCCAAGCGATGGTCGCACCCACATACGCGACGCCTTCGCGTCTGACCCCTCGGCGCCTGCTGCTCGTCAGCTATCATTTCCCGCCCGGCACCGCCGTCGGTGGGCTGCGCTGGCAGAAGCTGGCGCGCTACGCGGTGGAGCGTGGCTGGGGGTTGGATGTGATTACTCTTGATCCCGCCGACCTGGTCGAGCACGACCCTGAGCGGCTGGCCGATCTTCCCCACGGGGTACGCGTGTTCGGCGTCCCGGCGGCGCGACTGCGGCTCGAGACCGCGGGGGACCGCGTCTGGAGTTTCGTGCGCGGCTGGCGTCGCGCCACGGGTCTCGGGACGGGACCGACTCCCGGCAACCCCAATCGCAGCGCGGTGCATCGGGAGTCGCGCTCGCGCGCCGACGCGACGCGCGGCGCGCTGGAGCTACGCGCCCTCGCTCGCGCCTGGTTCGCCTGGCTCGACTACGCCCGCGGATTGCAATGGGCCAACGCGGCGGCGCTGCGCGCGCTCGAAGTGTTCGAGCCGGGCCGGCACCAGGCGGTGGTGACGTGCGGGCCGCCGCACATGGTACACGAGGCAGGCTGCCGCATCGCGCGCGCCACCGGTCTGCCGCTCATTGTCGATCTGCGCGACCCGTGGCGCCTGGTGCAGCGGCTCCCCGAATCGATCGCCTCCCCGCTCTGGTACCTGCTGGCGGCGTACTACGAGCGCCGCGCGATCGCGCGCGCCGCGCTCGTTGTCACCAACACCGAGCCGCTGCAACGGGCGCTCGTGACGCTGTATCCCGCCGCCGCGGACCGCATCATCACCGTGCCGAACGGTTGCGACGAGGACCAGGTCACGATCATGCCTTCCGTGACGTGCCGTTTCCTGGTCGCGTATGCCGGCACGATCTACCTCGACCGCGACCCCCGCCCGCTGTTCCGGGCGGCGGCGTGCGTCATCGCCGCGCAGCGGCTCGAACCCGCCGACTTCGCGATCGAGCTGATGGGAAACGTGCAGCAGTTCGACGGCGCTGCCGTGATGGGGATCGCGCGTGAGGAGGGCGTGGAGCGGTACGTACACCTGCGTCCGGCCGTCACGCGTCGTGCAGCGCTGCAGTTCCTTTCACAGGCGCAGCTCCTCGTCGTGCTGCCCCAGGACTCGGACCTCGCGGTCCCGGCGAAAATCTTCGATTACATGCGCTGCGACGCCTGGGTGCTGGCCCTGGCACGGCGGGACAGTGCCGTCGAGCTGCTGTTACGGGGGAGCCGCGCCGACGTGCTCGACCCCGACGACGTGCCGGGACTCGCACGGCTTCTCGCCGACCGCGTGACACAATTCCGCCATGGCGACCGGCCGGTGCGCTTGTCGGAAGACCCGCGCTTCGCCCGCCGCACCATGGCGGATCGCCTGTTCGGCGCGATCGAGACCTTGCCATGTGCGGCATCCTAGGCGTCGCGTATCGCGATCCGGCCCGCACGGTCGCCCCCGAGGCGATCCGAGCGATGTGCGGCGCCATCCGGCACCGCGGCCCCGATGACGAAGGCATCGCTCTCGCCGGCCACGCCGCAATCGGGATGCGCCGGCTCAGCATCATCGACCTGGCCGGCGGCGCCCAGCCGATCGCGAACGAGGACGGCCGCGCCGCCATCGTCTGCAACGGCGAGATCTACAACTACAAGGAGCTGCGCACCGCCCTGGCGGGTCGCGGCCATCGCTTCCGCACCGGCAGCGACGTGGAGACGATCCTGCACCTCTACGAGGACGTGGGACCGGCGGCGGCCTCGTACCTGCGCGGCATGTTCGCAGCGGCGATCTGGGACGAGCGCAGCGATTCGTTGTGGCTGGTGCGCGACCGCTTCGGAATCAAGCCGCTCTATTACGTCGCGGCACCATGGGGCATCGCCTTCGCCTCCGAGCTCAAGGCGCTCGTGGCGGCGGGCTTCACCTCCCGCTCCCTCGATCTCGAGGCGGTCGACGCCTTCTGCCAGCTCGGCTACGTCCCCGCCCCCGCGACGCCGTTCGCGGACGTGAAGAAGCTCGAGCCGGGACACTGGCTGCTGTGGCGCGGGACGGGAACGCTGACGGTGCGGCGCTACTGGGACCTGCCCGCGAGCGACCGGGTCTCGATCCCCGACGACCTGCCGGGGCGGGTCCGCTCGTGGCTCGACGAGTCGGTGACCGCGCATCTCGTCAGCGACGTGCCCGTGGCCGCGTTTCTCTCGGGGGGCATCGACTCGTCCAGCGTGGTGACGAGCATGGCGCGCGCGGGTGGCGACGTCCCGCATGTCTTCACTGCCCGCTACTTCGGCGCGGGCGCCGAGTCGAGCAATGAGGCCGGCTTCGCCTCCCGTCTTGCGGAGCGCTACGGCATGCAACTCGCCCTGGTCGATATCCGTCCCGACGTGCGCGACCTGCTCGAGCCGATCGCCACCGCCCTCGACGAGCCGCTCGCCGACGACTCCGCGATTCCTTCGTGGTTGCTCTGCGCCGCGGTGGGTCGATCGTACAAGGTGGCGCTCACGGGCTTGGGCGGGGACGAGCTGTTCGCGGGGTATCGCCGGCACACGGGACTCCTGGCCCTGGAACGCTACGGCCGCCTGCCGGGCGCATTGCGCGCCATGGCGGCGCGCGTCGGCCAGGCGCTCCCCGACTGGAAGAGTGGCGACGGCCTCGCCGTCGATCGCGTCAAGCGATTCCTGCGGAGCGGCGCGAGCGAAGGATCCACGGCGAGCCGATACCTCGGGATGGTCTCGCGCCATGCCGATCGGGAGCGCGCGGCGCTCTACACGCCCGCACTGCGGTACGTGATCGAGCGCAGCGTCGCGCGGCAGCGGTTCGAAACCCTCGCCCGCGGGCGATCGGGACTCGACGCGGCGCTGGCGCTGGATTACCGGACGTTTCTGCCGGACGACATTCTCGCCCTCTCCGACCGGCTCGCGATGGCCCACGGGCTCGAGATCCGTGTACCGTTCGTCGATCACCGCCTGGTGGAACGCGTCTTCCCGCTCCCGGCAAGCGCCAAGATCGGACGGCGCTGGACACTCAAGCAGCTCTTGAAGCGTGCGGTGGCGCCGCGGTTACTCCCCGAACAGCTGACGGCTCCCAAACGAGGGTTCGTCGGACCCACCGCGGCGTGGCTGCGCCACGAGCTGCGAACGGTGCTCGAAGACGAGCTGTCGGCTGACCGCCTCGCGCGACTGGGGTTGTTCGACGGCCGCACCGTGACCCGCCTCATCCACGAGCACCAGTCGCGCCGCCACAACCGCGAAACGATCCTCTGGGCGCTGTTGACGTTCTCGGTGTGGCACCGCGTCTACGTGGAATCGCCGGCATCCCGCTTCCAGGAGGCGGCGTGACGATCCACGCTGGAGTCTTCGCCCGCCGGCCGCAGGGCCACCTGCCGCCCGAGCTGTGCGACGCGCTGTACGGCGCGGTGTCCCGCGATCCGCGCGACGATCCCGTCGTGTTCACGGACCGCCACGTCTACATGGTCAAGGTCGACATCGGCGCGTATGGCTCACCGGCCGTGCACACGCCGCCCGACGGCTCGGCCTCGATGCTCGCGGGTCAGCCGCTCCTGGCTGCGACCGGACGCTACGGCCGGACGCGTGCCCAGGATCTGGGTCTGTTGCACGACCGTCTGACGCACGGCGACCATGCCATCGCGGCACTGACGCGTGGCGTGTTCTCCCTGGTCCACTATCACCCCGGCACGCGCAACGACCCGCGCCTCACGCTCCTGACCGACCGCCTCGGCGTGCGGCCGGTCTACTACTGGCTGGGGCCCGAGTACGTCGTGTGGGCGAGCGCGCTGCGCATTCTCGAGGCGGTCAGCGAGGTTCCACGGCACATGGACGTGCGCGCTGTCGCCGAGCTCGCCTGCCTCGGCCAGCCACTGGGGTCGCGCACCCCCTATCACGGCATCCAGGTGCTGCGCGCCGGCGAGGTGCTCACGGTCGAGCCGGACCGTGCGCGCCAGGCCCAGTACTGGCGCTGGGACAACGTGGAGCTCTCCACGCAGTCCGCCCCACAGCAGCTCGCCCGCATCCGCGACCAGTTCGTCGACGCCGTGGCCTGTCGCTCACGTGACGACCGCGTGACCGCGTCCTTTCTGAGCGGCGGGCTCGACTCGCGCACGGTCGTGGCCACGCTGACGAGCCTCGGCGTCCGCGTCCGCACGTGGTGCTTCGGCGTCACCGGCACGCAGGACCAGGTGCTCGCCAGCCTCTTTGCCAAAACCGTGAACACCGACCACCGCGAGGCGCCGATGCGCCTCGATGAAGAGCTGCGCTTCTCCGACCTGATGGCGGCCGCCCTCGCCTCCGCCGATGGGGAAGCGCCGGTGCCGGAGCGGCCGCAGCTCGCGTGGTCGGGCGACGGCGGCAGCGTCCCCCTCGGACACGTGTATCTGACGAGCGCGATGGTGGACCACCTGCGGGGTGGCCGTCCCGACGCCGCCATCGATCTCTTCCTGCAGCAGCAACAGGCGTTCGTCTCGCGCCATCTGTTGCAGCCTGCCGTCGGTCGGTCGCTCGGGGCGCTGCTGCACCAGGGCGTGCTCGAGGAGATGGCCGATCTGCATTGCGAGGACGACGGGCGAGCCTTGTACCTGTTCCTGCTGCACAACGATCAGCGGCGCCACCTCGCCACGCATTTCGAGGAGATCGACCGGCACCGCCTCGAGCTGCAGCTGCCGTTCTACGATGGTGAGTTCCTCCAGGCGGTGATGGAGACCCAGATCGATTGGGGCCTCTCGCACCGTCTCTACCTCGACTGGCTGCGTCTCATGGCGCCGGTGATTACGTCGGTTCCGTGGCAGGCCTACCCCGGCCACCTCCCGTGCCCGCTGTCGCTGCCCCCCGGCGTGAAGTACCAGTGGGACATCACGACCGAACGCGCGGTGAAGCGCTCGCGCAAGCGGCCGCTGCTCACGCGCGCGCGCCAGCTCCTCGCCGCGGCCTCGTTCCCCCGCGAGTTGCTGCGGCGCGAGCGGCTGCGGGTCGCCACCTGGCTGTACCATACCGGCCTGCGCGACTACGGCTACGTCATCCAGCAGGCGGGGCTCTTCTACAGGTACTGGGACCGCTGCGGTGGGCGGTGGGTGGTGCCGGCCCCCGCGGCGACGTCGCGCGCTCCGGCGCAGTCGACCTTCCTCACCACACCCGCTCAGGCGTGAATCGGGAGACGCTCGATCGCTCGCTCGTCCACGGCCTGGCGTGGACGGGCGCCATGAAGTGGGCGTCGCAGCTCGTCACCTGGGTCTCGACGATCCTCGTGATGCGGCTGCTCGCTCCCTCGGCGTACGGGCTCGTGGGGATGGCGCTCGTCTCCATCGGGTTCATGCAGCTGGTGAACGAGTTCGGCCTCGGGGCGGCGGTGGTGCAGCAGCGCGACCTGACCGAGACCCAGATCGCGCGCCTCGGTGGGGTCGCGCTGTTCGTCGGCTGCGCGCTGCTCGTCCTGTCGCTCGTGCTGTCGAGCCTGATCGCGGGATTCTTCAACCAGCCGGCGGTCCGCCCCGTCGTCCTCTCGCTCAGCCTGCTGTTCCCGGTCAGCGCGCTGCAGGTGCTGCCGCGCGCGCTGCTGCAGCGCGAGCTGCAGTTCCGCCGGCTCGCCCTGGTCGACGGGCTGGAGCCGCTCGTCATCGCGGCCGTCACCCTCAGCGTCGCCGCGGCGACGCGCAGTTACTGGGCGCTCGTCGTCGGCCCGATGGTCGGGAAGAGCACGAGCACGCTCATCCTCGTCGTGTCGCGCCCACACCGGCTCGCCTGGCCGCGCCGCGGCGCCGAATCGATCGGCGGCGCCGTGACGTTCGGCTGGCAGGTGGTCGTGGCGCGCGTCGCCTGGTACGCCTACTCCAACGCCGACTTCGCGATCGTCGGGCGCGTGCTCGGCACGGCGGCGCTCGGCATCTACACCCTGGGGTGGACGATCGGCAGCATCCCGGTGGACCGCGTCAGCTCGCTCCTCGCATCCGTGACACCCGGAATCCTCTCCGCCGTGCAGCACGATGCCGCCGCGCTGCGGCGGTACCTGATTCGCATCACCGAAGCGCTCGCCCTCGTCACGTTCCCTGCGTCCGTTGGAATCGCGCTCATCGCCGATCTGCTCGTTCATGCGGTGCTCGGCCCCGCGTGGCAGCCGGCGATCTGGCCGCTGCGCTTCCTTGCTCTTTCAGCCGCGCTGCGGTCGGTCTCGACGCTCCCGCCGCTCGTCGCTGTCGCGACCGGTCACGCCAAAGCGAACATGTGGCTCACGCTCGTCGCCAGCGTCGTGATGCCGGTGCTGTTCTACCTGGCAACCCCCTGGGGACCGAGCGGCGTGGCCTTCGCCTGGCTCGTGGGGCATCCGATTATCGTGCTGCCGTGGTTCGTCGGGTATGCGCTCCACCTGACGCGCATGCGGCTCACCGCGTACCTCCAGGGGCTCGGGCCCGCGACGCTCGCCACGGCGATCATGGCGCTCGCGGTGCTCGGCGTGCGCGCGCTGCTGCCGGCCGGGATCGGCCCGGTCGTGCGGCTCAGTCTCGTGATCGTGAGCGGCATGGCGAGCTACAGTGCGGTCGTGATGCTGTGTTTCCGCGACCGCGTCGACGCGCTGTTGGCGACGTGGCGCGGCGGGGAAACCCGCGCTTCAGCCCAGGAGCCGAAACCAGGAGAGCGTCTCGACGAGGAACGGGACCGGGTCGCGCCGGCGCCAGATCTCTTCCCGCTCCTGCGCGGCATGCCGGAAGAAGCCCCATAGCGCGGCGAGACGACCTCCCGTATGGCCGTCGAGCTGCAGTGCCCGCCGCGAGTGACGCAATCGCTGATAGAGGTGATCGACGTCCCCCCAGAACCAGCGGCTCTTCACGCCCACGCGGTAGCCCGTCACCGGCGCCACCGGGCAGCCCCCCGCCGCCTCGACCATGAGCCGGGGAAAGTCCACGCCGGCATCGATCGCCAGTTGCAGCGAGCCCCACAGCCGGCCGTTGATTTCCATGAGGACATGGCGGCCGGTGGTGACGTCGCGCTTGCATTCGATCATCGCGACGCCCTGCCAGTCAAGCAGCTCGAGCAGCCGCGTTCCGGCGCCGAGCAGAACGGGGTCGAGGGCGATGCTTTCGCGAAGGACGGAGACGCCGCCTGAAGGCGGCTTCTCGCGCAGGCGGCGGTGCATGAACGCCGCCAGGATGTTGCCGTTCCAGCGCAGCAGAAACAGTCCTTCTCCCACTCCGTGGACGCGCCGCTGCACGATCACAGGAAACGCCTCGAGTGGGAGCGCCGCGAGGGTGGCGTGCAACGCATCGAGATCGGGGGCGAGCGCGACGCCGATCTTCTTGTGGCCGGTCCCCGTCTCCCGCGGCACGAGGGAGGCGTGGGGTTTGACGAACACGGGAAAGAGCGCCGGGTCCGGCGGGTTGGCCTTGAGCTGCTCGCGCTCCGCGGCGGTCTTGAGCACCAGCGATTCCGGAATGTCGAGTCCCGCGTCGCGTGCCAGGCACAGAACGTCGCGCTTGTTGGAGGCGGCCCGATACGCGGCGAGCGGTGGCGCCAGCACAATGAGCGACGCCGGCAGCGCGACGCGGTGTTCGAGCAGCGCCGTGACCGATGCATCGGTGATCGGCAGCACGAGGTTCGTGTCGTGGGCCTTCGCGAGCAGGAGGAGCTCGACGACGTAACCGGCCGGATCGCGCAGCGCATCGCGGTGAAGGCGCACGGCGCGGACGCCGCGCGTGACCGTGGCGAGCGCCAGGCGGCGCGGGGCGGCGACGGTGACGTCGTGTCCCGCGGCGACCAGCGACCGCGCCGCGGCGAGCGCAGCTCGCTCCGTTCCGTCGGTGATCAAGACGCGCATGCCGGGAGTCCTGACAGCGGACAAAGCGTGCCGAAGGGACGTGGTGCGGCTGCGCGACGCCCGGGGCGAGGCCGCAGCGGCCGCAGGGCGCCGATCTTGCACCCGTTGCCCAGCGTATGAATGCCGCCACTCGGCCTCCCAATCCCACCGACACGGTGCGGGTGCTGTCGTTCACGGCAGCGACTCCTCCGGCCGAAGGGTGGCCCGCGCAGCCGGCGCCCGACCGGCGCTGGAATTTCCTGCTGGTCTGCGTGGCGGCGTACATCCTCACGTCGGTGGGCCGAGTGCATCAGCTGTTCGGGTGGCTCGAGCCGCTGCATCTGGCGCTGGTGTCGGCGGGAGCGGGGATCGCATTTCTGATGCTCTCGAACAGCGGCATCAGGCGCATCGCGCCGGCACTGCGCTTCGTGACCACGCGGGTGGTGTTCGGGATCGCCGTGTGGATGGCGCTGTCGATTCCCGGGGCGCTGTGGCCGGGTGGAGCGCTGCACCTCTTTCTCGACCAGTTCGCCAAGGCTGCGGCGATGTTCGTGGTGGTGGTAAGCGCGGTGCGGGGGCCGCGCGACGTCGAGCGACTCACCCTCGTCTATCTCGCCGGCGTGACGATCTACGCCGCGATTCTGCTGGTGCGGTTCCGCGTCGGCGGCGGCGAGGGGGACTGGCGCCTCGGGTCGCTCTACTACTACGACGCTAACGAGTTCGCGACCCTCGCCGTCATGGCGGTTCCGCTGGCGGTGTTCTTTATCGTGCGCTCGGGGTCGACGCTGCGTCGCCTGACGGCGGCCGGCGCGCTCGCGGTGTTGGTGGTGGCGTTCATCTGGGCCGGCTCGCGCGGCGGGTTCCTGGCGCTGCTCGCCGTCGGCGCCTTCCTGCTGCTGCGCTACACCGCGGTGCACGCGGTGTGGCGTGGGCTCGTGACGGCCGCGCTCGTGCTGCTGTTCGTGGCGGCGGCAAGTGACACCTACTGGGATCAGATGCGCACGATCACGAAGCCCGAGGACGACTACAACTTCACGGGCGATCAGGGGCGCGTGCAGGTGTGGAAGCGCGGGCTCTGGTACATGGAGACGCACCCCATCCTGGGCGTCGGCGCCGCGAACTTCCCCACCGCCGAGGGGACGTTGTCACCGCTGGCGCGGGCGCAGGCGTTCGAGCACGGAGTGAAGTGGTCGGCGGCGCACAACAGCTATCTCGAGATCGGCGCCGAGCTGGGCGTGCCCGGGCTGCTGTTGTTCCTGGTGCTGCTGGGGAGCGGATTTGTCTCGCTGCGGCGCGTGCGGATGGCGGTGGGCAAGACGCGCAGCCGGAGTCCGCCGGCGGTTCAGCTGGCTCAGGCGTTCGCCGGAGCGCTGATCGGATTCATGGTCGGCGGATTCTTCCTTTCCCTTGCCTACCATGACCTGCTGTACGTCCTGCTGGCGCTGATCACCGGCCTCCGCAAGGTGGTCGTTCCTTCACCCCTCAAGTCCCGACGGCACCCGGAATGGTCATTCTCACAGCGCTGATCGCATTGTGCGCGATCGCACTCGCGCTCCCTTGTGTCTCGGATCTCGCGAGCCTCGCCGTCTGGCTTGGCCGAGCCCCGATGCCGCGGCCGGTGTCGCCCTTCTTGCCGCGGTTTCTCCTGTTGATCCCGGCGCACAATGAGGAGCTCCTCATCGCCGACTGCTTGATGTCGTTGCGGAATCTCTCCTACAGCCGGGACGCCCTCGACATCAGAGTCATCGCCGATAACTGCTCCGATAGAACTGCCGATTTGGCGCGAGGCCTCGGGGTTCGTTGTTTCGAGCGGATCGAGCCGGCACTAGCCGGGAAGCCACAGGCCATCGCCTGGGCACTCGAACGCTTACCGCTGAAGGACTTCGATGCCGTGGTCATCCTCGATGCCGACACCATCGTCGACCCGGGTTTCCTGACGGCTCTGGCGAGTGCTGCCCCCCTCTCCCACAAGGCGGTTCAGGGATTCAATGGCGTCTCGAATCCCAACGACAGCGCGATTACGCGTATGGCGGCAGTCTTCGCGGACGCCAAGTGTGGGTTTGCGTACGAGTTGAAACGGCATGCGGGACTCAATCTGCCGCTGCGACTGGGCGGCTGTATCGGAACCGGCGTGCTCGCGACGCATGGATGGAAAGCGTTTTCGATCGGCGAGGATTGGGAGTTGTACGCTATGCTCACCGCCGCCGGCGTGCCGATCGAAGGCGTCCCTGGAGCCCGAGTTTATGCACAGGAGGCGTGCGCGCTGCGCCAGAGTGCCCCGCAGCGCCGGCGGTGGACAGCCGGCAGACTGACGGTGCTGGCCCGCTGCATCGGGCCGCTCGTGCGAAGCGATGTAATCAACCTCCATCAGAAGCTCGACACGATCGCGGAGTTGAGTGCGCCGGGGCCGGTGGTGCACCTGGGGCTCGCGTTGGTACTCGGGGGACTCACCCTGGCTCTCCACTTGCCGGCGAGTGGTTGGCTGGTTGCGTTGTTGTTTGCCGGCGTGGCTCGGCATGTCCTCTACACCCTAGCAGCCATGACGAGACAGCCACACCCTTTGCGGTCCGCACTCGCCTTCACGGTCCTTCCTCTGTATGGGCTGTGGCGACTGGGCGTGGAGATTGGAGCCCTCGGCATGCTCGGTGATCGGCCCTGGGTTCGTACGGAGCGTCACGGTCACGCCTGACGAAGCACAACGCGCCGGCTCGGTAATCTGAGCCGGCGCGTCGGTTCTTCCGCTTCGCTACTTACCGTCCGCTGACGTAGGTGTGGTCGTACCACAGATAATCGACCTCTGTCTTCGAATCCCCGATCCCCCCCCACATCCCACTCAAGCGCACACTCTCCAGCTTGTAGGTGTTACTTCCCTGCGTACACAGATCCGTCCGGTTCACGTTCAGCACGCCGTCGACCCATACTTTCAGAACGCCGTCCGACGAGCTCCCCGTGCTGGCCATCTTCACGTACATCTCGTAGCGGTGCCACTCGCCGGGGCGAATCGGCGTCTGCGTCACGTTCGGGTCCAGCCGTATGCTCGGGCACGCGTAGAACTGATTGACCAGGCTCGCCCGGAACGGTGATCCCGTGCCGTAGATCTCGAGCCACAGCGCGGAGAAGTTCACGCCGTTGTTGTCGTGCAGGTACATGATCTTCTGCACGCCCGAGCTGTGCGGCTGGTAGGGATCGCTCAGCTTCACCCACATCCCCACGTAGATCTCCGTGGGCTGTTGAGCCGTGGGGATATAGAAGTCCGCGCGGCCCGGACCGATGGCGTCGCCGCCGCCGGTCATCCCGATCGGCGACAGATCCTGCAACGCCCCGCTCGGGGAAAACGGCAGTCCGCTGAGCGAGACGAGGCTCGTGTGGCCCGCGATGTTGTCGTTGAGCACCCAGCTCCCCAGGGTGTTCCACGGCTGGTCGCTCAACAGCGTGAGTCCCGTGGGCTGGTTGGGCCAACTCGGCGGCGGAGGGGGCGGCGGCAGGACAGTCACAGTGAGACTGGCGGTGCCGCTTACGCTGCCACTCGTCGCAGTGACGGTCGACGTCCCGGCCAGCAATCCCGTCACCACGCCAGTAAGTGAGATACCGGCGATTGTCGGTGCGCTCGAGCTCCACGTGACCGACCCGGTGAGCACGGTACCGTTGGAGTCTTTCAGCACCGCGCTGAATGCCTGCGTCGCGCCCACGAGGATCGCCGCACTTGTCGGGCTCACGGTCACGCTCGCCACAGGCCCCGGGCCTGGGGGTGGCGTCGACCCGTTCACGGTGATCTGGGCTTGCCCCGACTTGCCCTGGCTCGTCGCCACGATCGCAGCGGAGCCGGGGCCGACGGCAGTGCCGTAACCTGAGGCACTCACGGTGATGACCGCCGTGTTGGTGCTCGTCCAGGTAACCGACGTCCCGGTCACCACATTACCCATCGAATCCTTCAACGTCGCCGTGAACTGCGACGCATCGCCGACGATGCCGGTGTCTGCTGAAGGAGTCACGGTGACGGTGGCCACGCTCCCCGCTTTCACCTTCACGTGTCCGTTGCCATGGTGGGAGGTGGACTGCGCGCTGACGCTGTAGTCCCCGGCGCCGGACCCTGCGGTAAAGAGGCCGGTGGACGTGATTGTGCCACCGGTGGCGGTCCAGGTGACCGCGACGGGGACGCTGTCCCCGGCGGTGGTGCGGCCGTAGGCGAAGAACTGCCTGGTTTGTCCTGGTGTCAGCGTGACGCTATCGGGAACAACGACGACACTGGCGATGGTGGGGTTCGTCACAACAGAAACGGACCGCGTCGTCTCGCAGGCGGCGAGCGCCGCGAGCGAGAAACCGAGTCCGAGATCACGCAACCGGGACAGCCGGTGCGCGAGTTTGAATGCGAACGGCAAGAGTTCGTCTCCTTACGGGCGGCAAAAAACGAAAGACCGCCAGCGTCGACTGTTTGTCGTTTGCTGGCGGCCCGGCGGACATCGCGAGGGATTACACTCGCCTTAGTCCCGTAGCTCTGCGTCGCCTTCTTTCGAAGGCTTTGCTCTGAGCAGCGAATTCAGTGTTGTGACGGCTGGATGGTGCCGTTGCCCGATCGCTTCGGAGCTCGCTGCGCTCCGTCAACGGGCGCTGCACAGTAGCAACGGCGGTCAAACGCATGCAAGCGGTGCAACGTAAGTCACAGCGAGACAACCAAGTAAGTCTTATCTGGCGGTTGGCTGCTGCGTTCTAGTGCAGAAAATGAGTTTTGGCGATGTAAGGATTATTGAGTCAGGAAAACTCTGATCCTATGATTCAGTTCCCCGCCAAGGGGCCACTATCGACCACTGATATGCACGTGATCGTACCAGTAGTAGTCGTTCTCCACCTTCAGGATTGCCTCCGCTCCTCCCCACACGGCGCTCAGCTTGAATTCCTTCAGCGCCTCCGACGGAAAGACCTGATTAGCGTAGTCCCCGATCAAGCGTCCATCCATCCACCAGCGCACGATACCGTTCGGCGGAGTGGTCGCCGTGTTGTAGATGACCAGGCACTCGATCCGGTGCCACTGCCCGAGCGTGATCTGGCCGTTCCCCCGATTCGGAACCAGCCAGACACCTGGCGACGTCGAGAACTCGGGATACACCCGCAGCTCGAACGGACCACCGGGAGGACCGTACATGACCAGGACCATGTTCCCGCTATTGTCGGTGCGGAGATACGCGATCTTATTGCTGTTGCTGACATGGCCCTGCCAGGGGTTACTCGGCTTCCACCACAGTCCGACGTAAGCCTGGTGGATGCCACCTAATCTGTAGAACACCGCGCCGGGACCGGTGCCGCCGAGGAATCCGATCGGGAAGAAGTACTGGATCACAGACGGTGGTGAGATCGGCGCGCCCGGATCGTTGGCGATGGTCAAGAGCCCCAGCGTGTTGTCGACGATGTTCCACCCGTTGCCAGTCAGCGCGTTGAACGGGTCATCGGTGACGGTGGGGTACCCCGTTGGCTCATTGGGCCAAACCCCCGATCCCTGCGGCAACACCGTCAACACCCCCGACCCGCTCTTCCCCTCGGCCACCGCCGTGATCGTCGTCGCCCCCGGCGCATGCCCCGTCGCCAACCCCGACGCCGACACGGTCGCAATCGTCTGGTCCGCACTGCTCCACGCCACCGATCGCCCCGTGAGCGTCCGCCCCGAGGCATCCTGCAGCTGCGCCGCAAACGGCCACGCCCCATCCACCGGCACCCAGGCGCTGTCCGGCTGCACTGCCACCGACGCCACCGCCGCCGTCGACCCGCTGATGTCGACCTGCGCGTTGGCGCTCACCCCCCAGTCGGGGCTCTCGGCCGACACCGCACAGGTGCACGGCGTCGATCCGGCCGTGAACACCCCGTTGGCATCGATCGCCCCCCCGGTCGCCGACCACACCACCGGTAACAGCGTCTCCGTCGAATCGGCCGTGAGACCGTAGGCGGAGAACGTCTGCGTCTGCCCTGCCACGAGCGACGCCGTGGACGGCACCACCACCGCCTTGACCACCTTCCGCGATTGATCGGGCGGCGGCGGCAACGCCTCCGCCGCCAGACACGCCACAACCCCGACGACCACGACCGCCGCGAGCCACCCTACCAGCCGGCGCGGCTCCCGGCACACAGCTTGCACCCACTGCACGATGTGATGCTGCACTTCCTCTATTATGAGGGCCTGCGACTGCTTGGCCTTCCCGCCGTGGCGCGCCGCGCTCGTCAGGCGGGCGTGATTCTCGGTTTTCACAACGTCGTTCCCCTGTCGCTGGCGCCCGCCGGTGACCCCGGCGTCCACCTCTCACTCGAGGCGTTCACCGACCAGGTCTCCTGGCTGGCGCGTCATTATCGAGTGATCCCGCTCGGCGAAATCGTGGACCGGCTCGTCGCCGGTCGGTCCCTGCGAGGGCTCGCCGCGATCACGTTCGATGACGGCTATGCCGGCACGCTGCACTACGCGTGGCCGCTGCTGCTCCAGCTCGGCCTCCCTGCTACCTGCTTTCTCGTGGCCGGCCAGCCGGGCGCCGCACCGTTCTGGTGGGATCACCCCGCCGCCGCCCGCGCGGATTCCGATGACCGGGAGCACTGGCTCACCATCCACCGCGGAGACGGCCCCGCGATTCACGCCACACTCCCGGCCGCAATGCCGCCCATCCCCTCCTCGCACCTCTCGGCCCGATGGGAAGCGGTGTCCCTCGCCTCGACCACCGGGCTGACGCTCGGCGTGCATTCCTACAGTCACCGCAACCTCACCCGGCTCGACTCCCAAGAGCTGGAGCGCGAGCTGCTCTCGAGCCGCGACGCGATCCGCCGACGCACCGGCATCGGACCTGAGTTTTTCGCCTACCCCTACGGCCGCTGGGACCGGCGCATCCGCGGTGCGGTGCAGCAGGCCGGATACCGCGCCGCCGTCACCCTCGACTACGGGCTCGTCACCACCGGCGCCGATCCGTGGGCGCTTCCCCGCGTCAACGTCCCCGCATCCATCAGGCCGTCCGCCTTCGAGGCGTGGACTGCCGGACTCGCTCCAACGTTGCGCCGCCGCAGCGCTTGACACCTCCACGCTCTGGCGCCGCTCTTGCTTGAACGGGCGGCGTGGTCAACCACATCAGCGGACTGCGCGTCGCCCAGCTCATCGAATGCGATGGCCCAGGAGGCGCCGAGCGCGTCGTCGCATTGCTCTCGGCCGGACTCGTCGCCGCGGGGTGTGAGGTCGTTGTCTTCCTCCCCGCCGGCGGCGAAGGCTGGCTGGCCCGCGAGCTCGCGCCGACCGGCGCGGCGATCGAGTACTTCCGCCTCGAGCGGCCCGTCTCGCTCGGCTTCGGGCAGCGATTGGCGGCGGCGCTGCGCCGCCGGCGCATCGACATCGCCCACAGCCATGAATTCACCCTGGCGTGTTACGGAGCTTGGGCCGCTCGCGCCGCGGCGATTCCGCACCTTTTCACCATGCATGGCGGCCGCTATTACGCGGGCCGCCTGACGCGGCGCCTGGCGCTGCGCACGGCCGCGGCATTCGGCCGTCCCGTTGCAGTGTCGCAGACCGTCGCCGCCGCGCTGCACCGGGACCTCTGGCTGCACGCTCCCGTCGCCACGATCCCCAACGGCGTCTGCGCCACTCACACCGACGACTCGACGCTTCGCGCCGAGCTGCGGCTCGATCCGGAAGTCCGGCTGCTCCTGGCGATCGGAAACCTCTATCCCGTGAAGGGGCACGCGCTGCTGATCGAGGCCTTGGCGCGGCTCGCCCCCGAGTATCCGCTGCTCCATCTGGCGATCGCGGGACGCGGCGATCTCGCTGCCGCGCTCGCCGAGCAGGCGCGCCACCTCGGCATCGCGCACCGCGCGCATTTCCTTGGGCTGCGCGACGACGTGCCGAACCTGCTCGCGGCGGCGGACGTCATGGTTCACCCATCGCTGTCCGAAGGACTGCCGCTGGCGTTGCTCGAAGCGATGTTCGCGGGGAAAGCGATCGTGGCGAGTGCCACGGGAGAGATCCCGGTGGCCCTCGATTGGGGAGCAGCGGGCGTCCTGGTACCACCGGGAGACGTGCGCGCCCTCGCGGCGGGCATCGACCGCGTGCTGCGCGCACCCGCGGAGGCAATGGCGTTGGGTCAGGCGGCGCGCGCGCGCGCAGAATCGGTCTACAGCGTCAAGCGCATGCTCGACGCGTACGCGCGACTGTACCGCGAGCTGCTCAGCCGCGGTAGCGGTCCAGCGCCTCGAGCAGGGCATCGCGATCCTGCACAGTCAGCTGCGAGTGCGTGGGCAGGGTGACGAGACGGCGGGTCAGGTCGACCGCCCCGGGCCAGCGATTCGCCGGCCCGAACAACCGCTGGCGCACCGGCTCGAGCGAGGCGATGGTCGCGGGGTATCCCGCCGCGAACCCGAGCCGCTCGGCGCGGCTGGCGTCCCCGAATCCCGCCATCCCGCGCGACAACAACAGCGGCAGACGCAGGTATCCGGCGACCCCTGCCGCGGGGATGATCGGCCGGATCCGTGAATCGATCGGAAGGCGGTCGAGCAGATCCGCCGCCACGTCGCGCCGTTGGCGCGCCTCGCGCGACGCGAGCGGGAAAGTGCGCGTCATCACCCCCGCGGCGACCGCATTCATTCTCTGCGGCATGACGGGATCGCGATAGCGCGTTTCGCCGAGCCCGAGCCACGGGATCGCGGCCGGCAGCCCGAACCAGCGCGCGCGTCCGAGCGCCGATTGCGCCACGCCGCAGAGCCCGATCGACAGCGCTCCCATCCCCTGCGACGCACGACCAATCCTGGGCGCGATGGGAAGATCTGATCCGCGTAGCAGCAGCGCTCCACCCTGTACTCCCGTCCACCCCTTCCCGCGTCCGAAGCTCAACGTGCTGAGCGACCCAATAGCGCCCAGGGGTAGGCCGTCGTGCCACGCACCGTGTCCCTGCGCCGCGTCCTCCACAAGAATGGCACCGAAGCTCGAGGCGCAGGCTTGAAGGTCGGTCCAACGCAGTGGAACGCCGTACAGCGGGGCTACGACGACGATGCGCGCCCCCGCCGCGAGCGTCGCGGCCAGGGAATCGAGATCGGGACCGAGGGTGCGTGGGTCGACGTCATACAACGCGATGTCCGCTCCCGCGCCGACCGCCGCCGCGGCGATGGCGTAGCAGCCGTATGCCGGTAGCGCGACGCGCAACGGCTTGCCCAGTATGCGGGCCGCCATGCGCAACCCGAGCTGCAACGCCTGCGTCCCCGAGCCCAGGAGGTAGGCGACGTCGGCGTGATAGACCTGGCGCACGAGCGCGCGGGCGGCGGGGAGCGAATCGGTGCGGTCGATGTAGGTCTCGCGCACGGCGCCGAGGATGGCCGGTAGTGGCAGCGGCGAGTAAACCGGCGGTTGCCGCCAGAACGAGGGCGGGGAGCCGGGCGGGAGAACCAAACTGGCTGCGGGTGGGTTAACCCCGGGGCGGCGCCCCGGGGTTACCGGTGCCCTGAGGCGCCCGAAGGTCGGGCGCGCTGGTTGCTTGACGGGAACCAACAGGCTGGTCACGGCAGGCGACGCGCGAGCATCGGCCCGATACTGAGCGTGACGGGCAACGGCAGATGGCGCCACAGCGCCGCCGCGAGCCGGAAGATGGGCCGTTCCGGGGCCGGAGTGGCCGCGGCGCTTTCAGCCCGGACACTCCACTGGAGCCACGGCAAGGGTACATCGAGCCCGCCCCACTGCCGTTTGAACCGGTGCGTCCCACCTCCTGGCGAACAGCGGCCAAAATTGAACACCCGTACGCCGCGGCGGATCATCTCCTCCATCAGCGACCAGTACAGCATCATGTTCGCCGCGGTCGGGTTGTACTCGCGCAACGACGCGCCCCAGGTGATCTCGAACTCCTTGTTCCAGATGAAGCCGCACCCCACGGCGAGCGGCTTGTCGCCGTCGTACACGGCGGCGAACACCACCTGCTGGCGGAAATTCGTGGCGATGCGCTCGAAGAATTCTCTGGGCAACACGGGCGTGCCGAGCGTGCGCATGCCGCGCGCAAACACGTCGTAGAAAGCGCCCAGCTGCGACGGACCGAACTTCGTCACGAGGCCCGCCTTCTGCGGCTGCTTGATGTGATTGCGGAGCTTGGACGAGAACGACTCCCACAGCGCTTCCGAGGTCTGCGGCAGCGTGAGCAGCACCGTGATCTTGCGCGTGGTGACGCGCAGCGGACTCGTCATCACGTTGCGCGTGCGCAGCTCCAGCATGTCGACGTCGCTCGTCGCCGCCAGCTCGAGGGCGTGTCGCGAGAGCGCACGAATCGCGGCATCGTCACCCAGCGGCCCCCCGGAATTGAGGAACGGCATCGAGACGAGGTGGTGGCCGAGGATCGGCGCTTTGACGCGCACCAGCGGCAGCACGCCGCGGATCTGGCCCGAGTGATCGACCGCCGCGGAGTAGAGGCATTCGTGCCCCAATACGTCGGTCATGATGTCGCGCCACCCCGCGAGGTGGCAGAACGTCCCTTCGTGTTGTTCGGCGACGAACGCGTTCCAATCGGCGAATTCGCCGTCGAACGAGACGACCTGAGGGGCCGCGCTGCGCGCAGGCCGCGTCCGAGTGAGCATACGTGCGTGACGGGCAAAGCCCGTGCCTCCTCACTCGCGCCGTGTCTCGACACTCGACGCGTTCCTGCAACGTGAACCAAAACAGTGCGTTGTCGCGCTGGCACTCGTCATGCGAGCAACAGACGGTGATGGACCTGCAACTGCTCGACCACCTTCGTCCGCTCGTTCCGTCGGCGCTCAAGCGCCCGGTGCGACAGCTGCTCGATTCGTGGGGGACGTCGCGCCGTTCCCGGACGCTGCAACGCGTCGTCGCCGCGCTGCGGCGTGAAGTGCACGCCGGCGCGATCAGCCCGGCGCTGTGGCCCGAGCTGCGCGAGGCGTGGGGCAACACCGCCTTCTCCGCCGATGCCGGCTACCTCGCCGAAATCGCCGCCCGCGCGCTGGCGCGGCGCGGACCGGTGCTCGAGTGCGGCAGCGGCCTCTCGACCCTCGTCCTCGGCGTGATCGCCGACGCCCGCCAGGCCGGGGTGTGGAGCCTGGAGCAGGATGGCGAGTGGCTGCGCCTCGTCTCGGGGATCCTCGCGCAATTCGCCGTGCGCCGCGTCGCGTTATGGCACACGCCGCTGGTGCTGCGCGGCGACTACGCCTGGTTCGATCTCAGCGGGTGCAGCCTGCCCGGGGCATTCCTGCACGTGTTCTGCGACGGACCCGCGGTGCTGCCGCACTGGCCCGCGCCGATTCACCTCGGGTGGCGGCGCGGCGTCGTTCCCGAGTTGCTGCAGCTCGGGATCGGGTTCGATGAGATCGTGCTCGACGACGCCGACGATCCACGCTGCGGTGCGTTGTGCGAGTACTGGAACGTGCTCGGCGTCGCAACCCGCATCGTCGAGACGGGGTCCGGTCCGTTCGTCGTTGGCCGGCGCGGGTCCGACAGCGCAACATAGGCGAACCCGCAACGAGCGCTGCGGCCTCGCAACGCGTTTT
>DATLVL010000435.1:0-13392 GCA_035577525.1 Gemmatimonadales bacterium
CGCGGAGCGACTGACCGGCCGCCTCGAGGTCGTGATCGTCGGCGGTCCCGAAGATGCCTCGTTGGGCGAGGATGTCGTGGCGGCGGTCGGGCGGTCGGGGGGTCGGGGCGTGAACCTGTGTGGCCGGCTGACGCTGCGGCAGTCCGCGGCGGTGATTCGCAAGGCGGCCGTGCTGGTGACCAACGACAGCGCGCCGCTGCACTTCGCGCAGGCCGTGGCCACGCCGACCGTCGCGATCTTCGGGCCGACGCTGCCGTCGTTCGGATTCGGACCACGAGGGCCCCGGGATCGGGCGCTGGGCGTCGACGGCCTGCCCTGCCGGCCCTGCTCGGCCCACGGACCGGCACGCTGCCCGCTGGGCCATCACCTGTGCATGCAGTCGCTCCGTGTGGACGACGTGCTGCACGCAATCGAGGAGACCGGTGCGCTACATCGTCGGAATTGACCTCGGCGGGACGAATATCGTCGCCGGCACGGTGTCGGAGGACGGCAGCGAGATCCTGGGCGTGCTGTCCGAGCCGACCGGCGCGGAGGGCGGCGCCGACGCCGTCGTGGATCGCATCGTTCGTCTGGCCAAGAAGTCGATCGTCGCGTCGAAGGTAAAGGAGATCGCCGGAGTGGGGATCGGCTCCCCGGGACCGCTCGATACGAAGACCGGCGTCGTGCTGCTCACTCCGAATCTGGGCTGGGTCAACATGCCGCTGCGCGACCGGGTGGCCGCAGGGCTCGGGCTCCCGGCGGCACTCGACAACGACGCGAACTGCGCCATCTACGGCGAGTGGTGGCGCGGAGCGGCGCGCGGTGTGGATTATGTCGTGGGGCTCACGATCGGGACCGGGATCGGCGGTGGCATCGTGCTCGGCGGCGACGTGTACCGCGGTGCATCCGACATCGCGGGCGAGATCGGGCACATGACGATCGACTCCACGGGGCGGCTCTGCAAATGCGGCAACTACGGGTGTCTCGAAGCGTACGCTTCGGGTCCCGCGATCGCGGCACGCGCGACGGAGGGCACCCAGGCCGGCGCCGACACCTCCCTCCCCCGCTATGTCGACAACGACTTGTCCAGGATCACGGCACAGGTGGTATATCAAGCGGCACACGACGGCGACGACTTCGCCCTCGAAGTCGTCCGGGACACCGCGAAGTTTCTCGGCGCCGGTGTGGCCAGCCTCATCAACATCTTCAATCCACAAGTCGTGGTGATCTGCGGCGGCGTGACCCTGGCGGGCGACAAGCTGTTCGTCCCGCTGCGCGGCGAGGTCAAGCGCCGCGCCTTCAAGCCGGCGGTCGACGTGTGCCGCATCCTCCCCGGTGAGCTCCCCGGCACGGCCGGCGTCTACGGCGCTGCCGCAGTGTTCGCCAAGCGGACCTGGGGACGGGTGTGAAGCAGCTTGGGGTGGTCGGGACGATGGTATGGGATACGATCTACGACCGCGACCCCGCGCAGCGCGCCATCGAGGAGTGGGGCGGCATCGCTTACGCGCTCGAGGCACTCGACGCGACGCTCCCCGACGACTGGGCGATCGTGCCGCTCATCAAGGTGGGGCGCGACCTGTCGCGCGAAGCCGCGACGTTTCTCAGGGAAATCCGCCACGTCGCCCCCGGCGCCCGCTTCATCGAGGTTCCCGAGCCCAACAACCGGGTCACGCTGCGCTACGAGTCCTCCGACCGGCGTTGTGAGCGAGTCACGGGCGGTGTGCCCGGCTGGACGTGGCCGGAGCTGGGTCCGCTGGTGCGGGATCTCGACGCGCTGTACGTCAATTTCATCGCCGGCTGGGAGATGACGCTCGACACCGCGCAGCTCTTGCGCCGCGGTTTCTCCCGTTCCGTGTATGCCGATCTCCACAGTCTCTTCCTCGGCCGGACGGACGACGGCACGCGCGTGTTGCAACCGCTCCCCGCCGTTGCCGGATGGTTCTCCTGCTTCGATACCGTCCAGCTCAACGAGGACGAATTCTCCCAGGTGTCATCCGATCCCCTGGCGGCCGCCGCGTTGGCGCTCGGCACCGACTGCCGCTCCCTGATCGTCACGCTGGGACCGCGCGGCGCGGTGTACTTCGTCGGCGCCGATCACGCTCGTGGGACGGCCGGCCCGGTCCGTACGGCGCGGATCGCACTGGACCCGGGCGATGCCGCACCGCCCACGGGCGGCGATCCGACCGGTTGCGGCGACGTCTTCGGCGCGGTGGCGTGCGCGCGTCTCCTGGCCGGAGTCCCGCTCGAAGCGGCGGTCCGCTCGGCCTGTCACCTCGCCTCGCGCAATGTGACGTACCACGGCGCCAGGGGATTGCGCGACCATCTGCTGGGGCGTCTCGCCTCGGTATGACGAAACTGGTCGATGTTCCCGCGCAGTTCGACGACCGCTCCTTCGATCAGTTCGCCGCTTCCTACAGCCGGGCGCGCGATGAAGGGGGGCGCCTGCTGTTCGATGCGCACGCCGTCGAATGGGCATCGCCATACGGGCTCGTGGGATTGCTCGCCGCGGGGCACGCCGCGCGCGCCTCGGGTGGTGAGATCCCGCTGCTCACCGCGCCGACCGCTCCCGACGTGCTGAGCTACTGGGGACGAGCCGGATTTTTCCTCGCCGCCCGCGATCTATTCGAAATCCACGGCAAGGTGCCGCGCGCCAAGCCCGCCGCGGACTCAGACGTGCTGTTGCCGGTGACCGCGGTGCGCGCGGCCGAGGACGTGCACGAAGTAGTCGGTCACATCCAGCAACGCGCCACGGCCATTCTGTCAAGCGAGCTCGGCATCGACCCAAAGGCGACGATGGGCTTCGCTATGGCGCTTTCTGAGGCGTGTCAGAATATTGTAGAGCACGCTGGTACCGGCGGCTGGGTCGCGGTACAGAGCTATCAGTGGCGGCGACGGCTGGCGCGGCGGGTGGTGGTGATCGCGGTGGCCGATGCGGGCGTGGGATTCCAGGCATCACTCTCGCCGACGCACGGCCGGCGGTTCGGCGACCGCTGGAACGATGCCACGGCGCTGGAGGCGGCGCTGATCCAAGGCGTGAGCCGGTTCCGCGATCCCGGACGCGGGCAGGGGTTGAAGGGAATTCGCAATTACGTTTCGCGGTGGGATGGGAAGCTCACCATCCGCAGCGGGACGGCCCGCATCGCGATCGTCCCGACCTGGGATGACGACGTGCCGCTCACGGAGGGGCTGGCGCCGTTCCCGGGCTCGCAGGTCTTGTTGATTGTTCCCGAGCAAAAGGGCCGACACTAGAGTGATCCGCTCGATCGACGTTTCGGCTGTGCTGCACGAGGCAGTGCGCGCCTCCTACGCGGACCTCGTGACGCGCGCCACCGGCCGGGCGGTGCGCGAGCATATCGAGCAGGCGTACGACGCCGCACCCGCTCAGGTCACACGCATGGACTTCGGCGGCGTGCGCTGCATCGACTATTCGTGCGCCGACGAGATCGTGGCCAAGTTGTTGCTGGACCGGATGCGCGTGCTGCTGCTGCGCGGGTGCTCCGAGGCGCATCTCGAGGCTCTGACGCCGGTGCTGGAGGGTCACGGGCTGGCGGTGATTCTGGAGCGGGCAGACGGCACCCTGGACGGCCTGGGCCGCCGCGAGTCCGCCATGGCGCTGCTCGACGAGCTGGTGCAGGCCCAGCTCGCGGCGCGCACCGCCGGGGGGGCCGTGGCACTGGTCGAGGCGTGACGCGCCGCCGGCTGGGCCTGTCGACTCGCGCGATTCACGGCGATCCGGAGCAGCGCCCGGATTGGACGCCGATCTCCCGCCCCATCCATCAGAGTGCCACGTTCACCAACCCGGTCGGCTCCTCGGCCGAGGTGCTCTACACCCGCTACGGCAACAATCCCAATCAGGTCGCGATCGGCGAGCGCCTGGCACTGCTGGAAGGCGCCGAGGCCGCGCTGTTCGTCGCCAGCGGCATGGGAGCGACGGCCTTGGCCCATCTCGCCGTGCTGAGGCCGGGCGATCACCTCATCACGAGCGACTGGATCTATGGCGGCGTGCACCGCCTGTTCGCCGAGGAGTTCGGCCGCTTCGGGATCGAAGTGTCGTTCGTCGATCCGCTGCGCTCGCGCGCCTGGAAGGAAGCGCTGCGCAAGAATACGCGTGCCTTATTCGTCGAAACGCCCACCAACCCGCTGTTGCGCGTGATCGATCTCGAGCCGATCGCGACCCTCGCGAAGGCCGAGGGGCTGGCGCTGTTGGTCGACTCGACATTCGCGTCGCCGATCGCGTTCCGGCCGCTGGAGCACGGGGCCGACATCGTGATCCACAGCGCCACCAAGTACCTGAACGGGCACTCCGACGTGATCGCGGGCGCCGTGGCCGGATCCGGTTCGGTCATCGAAGAGGTGACACGTCTGATGCGGTTGTGGGGACAGGCGCTCGATCCGCACGCCGCGTGGCTGGTGGAGCGCGGCATGCGCACCCTCGCGGTCCGCATGGCGCGGCACAGCGCCACCGGACTCGCGATGGCAGAGTGGTGCGCGCGGCAGCCGCAGATCGCCGCGGTCCACTATCCCGGCCTCCCCTCACACCGCGACCACGAGACCGCGAAGCGCGTCCTGAACGGGTATGGCGGGATGCTCGGCCTGGAGCTGAAGGGCGGCGCGCGGGCGGCGGAGCGGTTCCTCAGCGCCCTGACCATCGCGGCGCACGCTCCGTCGCTCGGCGGGGTAGAAACGCTGGTGTCGGAGCCCCGGCTCACCTCCCACGCCAGTCTCACGGCCGAAGACCGGGCCCGGGCTGGAATTCCCGACGGATTCCTGAGAATTTCCCTCGGACTCGAGGATGCCGACGACCTCATCGCCGATTTCGCCCAGTCGCTGGCGCAGCTCTGAGTGATCAAGCTCACGAACGTCTTCAAGACGTACGCGAAGGGCGGGCTCGCCCTCAAAGACGTCACCTTCCACATCGCCAAGGGTGAGTTCGCCTTCCTGACCGGCCACTCCGGCGCCGGCAAGTCCACCGTCCTGAAGCTCGTCTACGCCGACGAGCAGCCGACCGAGGGCGAGGTCCGCGTCTCCGGCTACGTGGTGACCGATCTCTCGCCGCGCGACGTGCCGCATCTGCGGCGCCGCCTCGGCATCGTGTTCCAGGATTTCCGGCTGCTCGAGGATCGCACCGCCGAAGAAAACGTCGCGTTCGCGCTCGAGGTCACCGGCGCCCGCCGCTCGACGATCCCCGCACGGGTGATGCGCGTGCTCACCCAGGTCGGCCTCGCTGCGAAAGCGGGCGCCTATCCGAAAGAGCTGTCGGGCGGCGAGCAGCAGCGCGTCGCGATCGCACGCGCCCTCGTGAACGAGCCGCAGGTGCTGCTCGCCGACGAGCCCACCGGCAACCTCGACGAGCGCGCCACGCGCGGCGTCTTCCAGCTGCTGCGCGACATCAACGCGTCGGGCACGGCCGTCGTCATGGCCACGCACGATCTCGAGCTGGTGCGGACCGCCCCCTACCGGGTGATCGAGCTGCAGGAAGGCGCGGTGGTCTACGACTCCGAAGTCGACGAGCCGGCGGCGGGAGGGAGCACGGCGTGACCCTCACGGTGCGGGAAGCGCTGCTCGCCTTCCGGCGCGCGCCGCTCCTCTCGGCGCTCTCCGTGACCACGATCGCCTTCTCGCTGTTCGTGCTCGGCCTGTTCGGGCTCGTGGCCGTGAACCTGCGCCAGGCACTGCAGGGCGTCGCCGAGCGCGTGGAGATCGTGGCGTACCTGCTCCCCGGCACCCCGATCGAGACCATCACCACCGCCGAGCAGGATATCGAAGCGTTCCCCGAAGTAGCCTCGGCCGACTACGTCTCGGAAGACAGCGCGCTGGCCCGCGCCCGCCGCGAGCTGGTGGAGTTCCGCGATCTGCTGCGCGAGCTCGAGAGCAATCCGCTCCCCGGGTCGATCGAGGTGAAGCTGAAGCCCGGGTATCAGGACGCGGCCCACGTCAACGCCGTCGCCGACCGGCTGCGCGGCTTCACGTTCGTGAACGACGTCCGCTATGGAAAGGACTGGGTCGAGAAGCTCGACCGGCTGCGTGGCCTCGCGGCCGCGGTGGGGCTCGTCGTGGGGGCGGCGTTCGCGGTCGTCGCCGTCATGATCATCGGGACGACGATCCGTATGGCGGTGCTGCAGCGCAGCCGTGAGATCGCCATCATGCGGCTGGTCGGCGCGACGGATGGATTCATCCGCCGCCCATTCCTGCTGCAGGGCGCCCTCAAGGGCCTCCTCGGCGGTCTCGTCGCCGTCGGCCTGTCGTACTCCGCCTACGTTCTGATCAACCGGTTCCTCATCTCGGCGAGTTTCTTCAACGGACTGCAGGCGCTGGCGATCGTGGGATTCGGGACGGTGATTGGACTCATGGGAAGTCTGTTGAGTGTCGGAAGGCACCTGAGAAGAGTATGAAGCGTCAAGAAAAGGCGTCGAGACAGAGCGTCGAGAAGAACCGTTCTAGTAATGGTTTCACTCGACGTCTTCTCATGACGATTCTTCTCGACGTAGTCCTCTTGACGCCTTCAGCATTTGCCCAGCGTCCCAACATCGAGCAGCAAATGCGCAACAACCAGCAGCGGCTCGACAGCATCCGCAAGGAGCGCAACCAGACTCAGGCGGACCTCGAGCGATTGCGGGCGCAGGTGCACACCCTCGCCGACGAGCTCGCCAACCTCGAGCATCAGCGCGAGTCGACCAATCGCATCGTCAACGAGCTGGACCGGCAGATCCTGCAGCTGTCCGGCGGCATCGACCACATCACCATCGACCTGGTGATGGCGCAGGATGCGCTGGACGAAAAACGCGCCGTGCTGGAGCGGCGGCTCGTGGACATCTACAAGCGCGGCCCGCTCTACGCCTACCAGGTGCTGTTCGCGGCGGAGAGCTTCGGCGACCTCCTGTCCCGCTACAAGTACCTCTATCTCGTCAGCCGTCAGGACCGCCAGATCACCAACGACATGAACCGCTTGCGCGACCGCATCGCCGAAGAGCGGCGCGGGCTGGTGGAGGCGCGCGACGCCCTGGAGCGGCGCCGCTCCGAGCGCGCCGACGAGCTGGCGCACTACGTCGATCTCGCAAAGACGCGTCAGGGCACGCTGCGCGTCACGCAGCTCAACGTGGAGCGCGCGCAGCAGAAGCTCACCGCCGCCGACGCCGAGGAGCGCCGCGTATCGACGGCGATTGCGGCCCTCGAGGCGGCGCGGCGCGCGGCCGAGGCCCGCGGCGCCGTGCCGCTCACGGGAGCGATCACCAGCGGCAGTCTCGGATCGCTCGACTGGCCGGTCGACGGTCGCGTCCTCTACCAGTTCGGCCCCACTGCCGGCCCCGACAACACGCGCATCACCTGGCACGGCATCGGCATCGCCGCCGCAGCGGGAACGCCCGTCAAGGCGGTCGCGCAGGGCACGGTGGCGCTCGTCGGGCCGCTGGGCACGTACCTCACGACGGTGATTCTCGATCACGGCGGTGGCTTCTACACGGTGTACGCCACGCTCGACGACGCCACGGTCACGAAGGGCCAGCGCGTCGCCCGCGGCGAGGTCATCGGCCACGTCGGCGGCGCGTCGTCGGATCAGGGATCGCATCTGCACTTCGAGATACGGGGGCCGGGGCAGATTGCTTTGGATCCGCAGAACTGGCTACGATCCAGACCGTGATGCGTCGAGAGCAGGCGTCGAGTAGAGTCGTCGAGAGAAAGCGTAGTCACTCAAGCCTGTACGAATTCACTCGACGAATTCTCTTGACGCTTCTTCTCGACGTCTTCTTGTTTGCATGCACCTCTCCCTCCACCACCCTGCAAGTGCCCGGCACCATCGAAATCCGCGACGTCCGCGTGTCTTCCCTCGCGGCCGGCCGACTGGTCCGCCTCTTCAAGGATGAAGGCGACTCCGTGCACCTCGGTGATACGATCGCCGTGCTCGAGCAGCCCGGCCTCAGCGCGATGATTGGACAGCGGCGCGCCCAGGCGGATGCGGCACAGCACCGCACCGCCGACGTCGCCGCCGCGGTAGCGGACAGCGCACGGGCGGCCAACGACGTCGCACGGGCCACGCCGCTCCGCGACCGGGGCATCGTCTCGCCGCAGCAGTTCGATGCCCTCACGACGGCCGCGGCACGAGCGACGGCACGCCTGCAGGCCACGCGCGCGGCGCTGAGCGACGCGCGCGCCGCGCGCGAAGGGGTGGCGTCGACCGAGGCGCTCCAGAACGACCTCGTACTGACGGCACCGGCCGCGGGCGTCATCCTCACGCGCTATCTCGAGCCGGGAGAAGTCGCGGGCGTCGGTACGCCGATCGTGTCGATCGGCGTGGTGGCGGATCCCTGGGTTCGCGCCTACGTCGGAGAACAGGACCTGCCCCGCGTGCACCTCGGCTCGACCGTGTCGATTCACGCCGACGGAGTCCCCGGAGCGGTCTCCGGCCGCATCGTGGAGATCGCGCCGCGCGCCGAGTTCACGCCGCGGGCCGCGCTCACCGACCGGGAACGGGCCGATCTCGTCTTCGGCATCAAAGTCAGCTTCGCAGATCCCGCCGGCCGGCTCAAGGCGGGCCTGCCGGTGACGCTGGACGTGCCGCTCACGCCGTGACCGACGTCGCGGTCGACATCCGCGAGCTCACACGGCGTTTCGGCACCCTCACCGCCGTCTCTCGCCTCACCCTCGCGGTGCAGCGTGGCGAAGTCTTCGGCCTGCTGGGCCCGAACGGTTCGGGAAAAACCACCACGATCCGGATGCTGTGCGGCCTGCTCGAGCCATCGGAAGGAGACGCGACCGTCGCGGGAGTGGACGTGCGCGCCGCCCCCGAGCGGGTGAAGACGCAGATCGGCTACATGTCGCAGCGCTTCGGCCTGTATGAAGACCTCACCGTTGCCGAGAATCTCGAGTTCTACGGCGGGATCTACGGTCTCTCCGGTGCTGCGCAGCGCGACCGTACCGGATCGGTCGTCGCCTTCCTCGGCATCGGCGGACGCCTGGGTCAGCTCGCGGCCGAGCTGTCGGGCGGGTGGAAGCAGCGATTGGCGCTGGGCTGCGCGCTGCTGCACCACCCGCCCGTGCTGTTTCTCGACGAGCCCACCGCCGGCGTCGATCCCGCCGCGCGCCGCAACTTCTGGCGCGCGATCCACGAGCTGGCGCAGGGCGGCACCACGGTGCTCGTCACCACCCACTACATGGATGAAGCGCAGCGCTGCGACCGCCTCGGGATGATGAGCCTGGGACACCTGATCGCCCTGGGGACTCCGGCCGAGGTGGCGCAGCAGGTGGGCGGCAAGACGCTCGAAGACGCGTTCATCATCCTGCAGGAAAAGGACGAGCGCTGATGCGCCGCCTCTGGCCGATGGTCCGCAAGGAATTCATCCAGATGCGGCGCGACCGGCTGACGCTCGGCGTGATGTTCGGCATTCCGGTGGTGCAGCTCCTGATGTTCGGCTTTGCGATCCAGACCGACGTCCGCCACATCCCGACCATCGTCGTGGACCAGTCGCGCACGCCGGAGAGCCGCGACATCGTGCGGGCGCTCGAGAACACCGGCAACTTTCGCATCGTCGCGTACGGCAACGACCGCTCGGCGCTCGACGATGCGATCGCGCGGGGACGCGCCCAGGCAGGGATCGTCGTACCGTCGGACTATGCGCGGAATCTGGGACGCGGGTCCACGGCAACATTCCAGGTGATCATCGACGCCTCCGATCCCTTGTCGTCCCAGTCGGCGCTCGCCGCCGCGGCCGGCGTGGCGCAGCAGCGCAACCTCGAGCTGCTCAGCGCCGCCGCGGGGCGGACCACCCTGCCGCTCGAACCCCGCGTCCGGCCGCGTTACAACCCGGGGCTGCGCTCGGCGACCTACATCGTGCCCGGTCTCATCGGGCTGATCCTCACCATGACGATGGTGTTGATCACCGCCACGGCGATCGTGCGCGAGCGCGAGCGCGGCACCCTGGAGCAGCTCATCGTCACGCCGATCACCAAGACCGAGCTGATGCTCGGCAAAATTGCGCCGTATATGGGTGTCGGGCTGTTTCAGATGACGGCGGTGCTCCTGCTGGGACGCTTTGTGTTCGATATTCCGTACGTGGGGAGCCTGGCGCTGCTGTACGCGGTCAGCCTGTTGTACATCGTCGCCAGCCTCAGCCTGGGACTGTTCATCTCCACCCTCGTCCGCACGCAACAGCAGGCGATGCAGCTGAGCTTCTTCTTTATGCTGCCGAGTATCCTGCTGTCGGGCTTCATGTTTCCCCGGCAGGCGATGCCGGTCGTGTTCCAGTGGATCAGCCTGCTCATTCCACTGACGCACTTTCTCAAGATCCTGCGCGGCATCCTGTTGAAGGGGGTGGGAGTGGGGCCGATCCTGCCGCAAATCCTGGTACTGTGCGGATTCGCGGTGGCGCTGATCGGACTCGCGGTGCGGCGATTCCATAAGACACTCGACTGAAAGACAACTGGACATTTGTAGTTGTAGGTTTCAAGCGTGCACCCAGCTCCCGAGACGCTCGCCCAGCGTAAGCGGATGGTCCGCTCCCAGATCGCGCGGCGCGGCATCTCGAGCCCGCGCGTGCTGGCCGCGCTGGCGTGGCCGCCGCGCGAGTGGTTCCTCTCCTCGGACTTCGAGCCCGATGCCTACCGGGACGGTCCGCTGCCGATCGGCAACGGCCAGACGATCTCGCAACCGTTCATCGTCGCGCTGATGACCGACGCGCTCGCGCCGCGGCGCTGCCACCGCGTGCTCGAGATCGGCACCGGATCGGGATATCAGACGGCGGTGCTCGCGCACCTCGTGCGGCACGTCTACACCATCGAGCGACTCCCCGATCTCCTGGTCGAAGCGGAAGTGCGGGTCGAGCGGCTCGGCCTCACGAACATCACGACCAAGCTGGGGGACGGAGCCGCAGGCTGGCCGGAGGAGGCGCCGTTCGACGGCATCATCGTGACCGCCGCGGCGCCGCGCGTCCCCGAGCCGCTGCTCGGCCAGGTCGCCGTCGGCGGTCGGATCGTGGTGCCGATCGGCGATCAGTCCGAACAGGAGCTCGTGATCCTGGAGCGCGGGTCGACCGGTTGGCACGAGCGCTCGGGCGGCGGCGTGCGGTTCGTCCCGCTTGTCTCGCGCCTCGCCTTCCCCGCCGAGTCATGGCCCCCGACGTCGTGACGTAACCCGCACCAGTCCAGTCTTGCCTCGACACGGCCCAACCGCTCGCCGCGGGGTACAACGTGGCCGGCGGAGATCCCCGGCTCGCATTATGCGAAACTCGGGGCTTGGAGAAAACCATTAAGATTAAAGAGACTCCCCAGGAGGACGACTGGATGCGACACAATCGGCGAATGCTGCGGCGGCGTGCTGCCTCCGTCGCCGAGCGGTGATGTCGCTGCCCGGGGGAGTGTTGTCCGCCCGCTCGTGGTGGCGCGCCTGCGCGGGCGCGCTGCTGTGCGTGCAGCTCTCGGCCGACGCGGCCGCCGCGCTCCCGCATCCCAGTGATCTGTGGGTCGCGCCAGCGACCTTGGAATCGCACCACACGGCGCAATGCGCCCGCGTCCACGACGCGGCGCAGTGCGCGCAGTGTCAGTACCATGCGACGCGTCCGCTTCCCGCCGTGCAGCGTCGCATCCGGCTCGCCACGCGGATCGGCCTCCGCATCGGCACGCTCGATCGTCCCCAAACGATCGTTGCGCCCTCGCGCATCAGTACCGCCCCACCTCGAGCACCACCTCCGAGCCACCTCAGCTGACGCCGGCGCGTCGCCTCGAGCGACGCGCGGTCGCCGTACGGCGCGTGCGCGGGAGCTCCGCGCGCGCGAGTCCGTAGAGGTCATCCGCTCGGAGGAGTATGATGTCGTATCACAGGAAGCTGGTCCTGGCGCTGGCCGGGACGGTCCTGGTGGCCATCCCCGGCCGGGCCGTGTGCCAGCGCGACTCGGTTGTCCGCGTGGCGCTCGTGCTGACACGTCGCGAAGCGGTCGACAGTGCCCTGGCGCACAACCCGCAACTCAGGATCGCGCGCGAGCAGGTGGCCCAGGCCCGGGCACAGGGAGTTCAGAACACCGCCTTTCCCGATCCCACCCTGAGCGGCGACCTGACCGGCCAAACGGGTCCGACCAACTTTCGCTCCAACACCGGCAGCGACGTCGGCATCGGACTGTCCCTGCCCTTCCCCGCGAAGTTCCTGCTGCTGCACCGCGTGAGCGGCGCGGACGTGGCAGCCGCAGAGTTCAGCCTCGTCCAGCTGCAGCAGCAGACGGCGTCGCAGACGGCGCAGGCGTATGATGCGCTGATCGTCGCCCTGCGGCATCGCGCCGATCTGCTCCAGGGCGATTCGCTCGCGAAGGACTTCGCGAAAAAGACCGAGGTCCGGTTCAACGCCGGGTCGGTGCCGCGGCTCGACGTGCTGAAGGCGCGCGTCGACCTCGCCCAGGCCGAGAACGATCTGCTGGCCAACCAGCGGGACCTCGCGAACGCACGCGCCGCGTTGAATCGCTTCCTCGGCCGGCCGCTCGGGTTCGGCATCGAGGCGGCGGACACGCTCGCGGTCCCGGGCGAACTCCCCGATCCCGATTCTCTGGTCGGGATCGCCCTCACGCACCGGCCGGAGCTGCTCGGATTGGCGCGGCAGCGCGCCGGCGCGAGCGCCGCGACGGCGCTGGCGCAGATGTACCTGCTCCCCGACCTGGATCTCGGGCTTTCCAAGAACATGGCCCAGGGGACGGCGAGCACATACACCACGAGCATCGGCTTCTCCGTGCCACTGTTCTTCTGGAACCATCAACGCGGCGAGGTTTCTCAAGCCCGCCATCACGAGCGCGAGCTGGAAGCGACGTACGCCGACCTGCAGGCACAGGTGGACCTCGACGTGCGGACCACGCACGCCACGGCGGCCACCGCCCTGCAGCAGGCAGTTTACCTGCGGGACGCCCTGCTGCCCGAAGCCCGCCGCGCCTACGAGATCGCGCTCACGAGCTACGGCCTCGGTGGATCGTCGGCGCTCGACGTGCTCGACGCCCGCCGCACGCTGCTCGACGCCGAAGGCCAGTTCGCCGACGCCTTAGGCGCCGCCAACGATGCGCGCGCCGATCTGGAGCGCGCCGTCGGCATGTCCCTCGAGTCCGGAGTCCGCCATGACCGCTGACCGCCGCCTGTTGCTGCTCGCCATGGTGGGGTGCGCCGCCTGCGGGCGGACCGTCGCGAAGTCCGAGGGCTCGAGCGCAGCGGCCTTCGGGCTCACCGAGAACCAGCGCGCCCGCATCCACGTCGCCCCGGTGGACGTGGCCACGTTCCGCCCGACCGTGGAAGTGAGCGGCACCGTTGCCTTCGACGGCGACCACAGCACACAAGTGCTCGCCCCGATCTCGGGGCCGGTGACCCGCGTGCTGGTGGAGCCGGGGGCCCAGGTGGTGGCGGGGCAGCCGCTCGCCTATGTGTCCTCGCCCGACTTCTCGGCGGCGGTGGGCGCGT
>DATLVL010000436.1:0-25461 GCA_035577525.1 Gemmatimonadales bacterium
GCTCAACGCGCCGTTCGGCTTCACCACCGAAGCGAAGACCGAGACGCCGTCGCAGCGTGCCGCCCGCCAGCTGCGCACGATGCGCGAGCCCGGCGCCCAGTTTGGGGCGTCGTGGCTGGCGCCCGGCTTCCCACAGATGATCGCGGTGACGTTTCAGCACCCGACGCCCTACTTCGACGACTCGTACGCCGTGAACTCGGTGAACAACGGTCCCTACGGCGACGCCATCATGCTCGAGCTGATTCCCTACCTCGAGCGGCAGTTCCGCATGATCGCCGAGCCCTCGGCACGGTTTCTCACCGGCGGCTCGACCGGTGGCTGGGAAGCGCTGGCATTGCAGGTCTATCACCCCGACTTCTTCGCCGGAACGTGGGTGCTGTATCCCGACCCGATCGATTTTCGCAGCTACGAGCTGGTCAACATCTACAGCGACACGAACGCCTTCGTGTATCCGGTGGCGGAATGGATGCAGTCCGAGGTCCCGGCGGAAGTCGAGGTGACGGGTCAGCCGCGCATCACGGTACGGCAGGAGAGCCAGTTCGAAGCGGTACTCGGCAGCCACGCGCGCTCCGGCGAGCAATTCGCGATCTGGGAGGCGACCTACGGCCCCGTCGGGAAGGACGGCTACACGGCGGAGCTGTGGGATCTCCGCACCGGACACATCAACCGCGAAGTGGCGGACTACTTCAAGTCACACGACTACGATCTGCGCGACTACCTCGAACGCAACTGGGCGAAGCTCGAGCCCAGGCTGCGCGGCAAGATCCACCTGTTCGTGGGTGACTACGACACCTTCTATCTGAACCTGGCGGTGTACCGGATGGAAGAGTTCCTCAAGCGCGCCACGCCGCCCGCCGACGCCGAGTTCGTCTACGGCCGCCCCATGAAGCCGCATGGCTGGCAGCCGTGGACGAACGCTCAGCTGATTCGGATCATGGCGGCCCAGGCCGCTCGCCATCGCTCACCCTAAGGGTGGGCGGCAGCACTCTGGCTCAAGTCGATCTTCCCGAGGCGCTGCGTCCCCGACAGCGCGAGCCACACGATCTTGCGCGTCGAGTCGACCGACATGTTGCGCACGATCGCGCCCGGCGTCGGGATCGTCACGACTTGCGCCTTCTCTGTCGCCGGATCGAACGCTACGATCGCGCCCTTCCCCGATTCGCAGTAGTAGATCTTGCCGTCGGTACCGAGCGCGATGCCGTAAGGACCGCTGCGGTTGCCACCGGGACTCGCAAACTCACGCACCTGGCCCGTGGCGGGATCGAGCCGTCCCAGAAAACCACGTGCGTAGTCGGTGTACCAGACGATCCCTTTGGGGTCGACCTGTAAGCGGCGCGGCCGGGCGCCGGCGTCGGGCAGCGGAAACTCCTTCAACGCACCGGTAGCCGCAACGACGTGGCCGATCTTGTTCGTCCCCAGCTCCGCCATGAAGAGCGACCCATCGGGAGCAACGACGAAGCCATACGGCAGCGAGTGGCCGGTCGGCATGTGAAACACTTCGACCGCTCCCGTGGCCGGATCGAGCCGGGCGTAGAGGTTGGCGCCCTGGACCGTGAACCAGAGCTTGCCGGCGTGAAACAGCGGCGTATGCGGATCGCGGACTTCGGGCGGTAACGGATATTCCTTGATCGCCCCCGTCGCAGGATCGAGGCGACCGATGTTGCCCTTCGCGTTCCCCGTGTACCACACCCCTCCATCGGGTGCAACGACGATGCCATGCGGTCCTGAACCGGGCGTCGGGGTGGCGTAGTCCGTCACCTTCCCGGTGGTGGGGTCGAGATGACCGATGTAGCTGTTGCGCTGGTCGGTATACCAGACCGATCCATCCCTGGCGACCGCCGGGTCATGCGGAAACGCGCCCGCTCGGGGCAGCGGATACTCGACGATGCCGGGCGTCTGCAAGAGGAACAACGTCATGAGTGTGATCATGGGTTTGATCTCCGGGCCGGTTGCTCTTCATCACTCCCTAACAAGACTCTGCAACCATTCGTGTTGGCTGCACGTTCATTTAAGGTATGACAGCCGCACCGAAACGGTCCATCACTGCGCCGCCACGGATGACGTGGCGCCGCCGGACCACAGCCTTGAATCTGCAGCTCTTCGCCTCCGACCGGAAACCCGACGCCTTGGGGTTGACGCGCGGCGGCTTGGTTTCACTCGTGATCCACTCCGCGGTGATCGGCGGCGCGATCTTCGCAACCCTTTCGGCGCGCCAGAACGCCAGCGCGGCGAAGGTCGATACGTCGCTGGTCTACCTGCAGCCGCAGGAGCCGCAACACGAAACGCCGCCTCCACCCGAGCTGCAGGTCCCCTTCAAGGGATTTCAGACGGTGGCGGTGCCGACGACAATCCCCGCGGCGATTCCGCCAGTGGATCTACAAGAACATTTCGATCCCAAGGATTTTTCAGGAGTCGGGGTCGAAGGCGGCACGGCAACCGGCGTGACCCCGCCGAGTGGCGATCAGGTGTATTCGACTCTCCAAGTCGACCAGCCACCGGCGCTGCTGTCGGGGCCGCCCCTCGACCGCGACTATCCAACGCTGCTACGGCAGGCCGGCATTAGGGGCCGAGTGGTGCTCCAGGCCGTAATCGACACGACCGGGAAGGCAGAGCTCACCTCGATCGAGGTGATTGAATCTCCGCACCCTGGCTTCAACGAGGCCGCCAAGCGGTGGATGACTCGGGCGCTGTTCCGGCCGGCCCGCAAGGGCGGCCAGCCGGTACGCGTGCTCGTCCGGCAGGCCATCGATTACTCGCTGACGAGCTAGCCCCTCAGCCCTACAACGCTCTGACGGGTCCGGGCATCCAATCACTCGACCACCTCGAGGGATTGGTATGCGCATCGCCCGTCACGCCTGGCTCTTCTCATTCCTACTGGCCGTCCCTGCCCCCGCCCAGACCGTCACCGATGGTCAATGGCTGCTGGAGCGCGGCGACCAGGCGGGTTTCGTCCGTCTCACACTGCGCTATGGTATTCGCCCGGAGAACAGCAGCTGGACCAATGACGATGTGCCGCTGCGTCAGCTCGATGGGCTCGCCGCCGCTGCCTGGCAGGGGAGCGGCGTTGTGGTGCACTTCCGCATCGTCCGCGATGCCGGAACGCTGGCCTGTGACGGCTGGTTCGACCACGGCAAGGGGTCGGGACACTTCGAATACACGCCCAGCACGCAATTCGTTTCCGATCTAGCCCGCCGCGGTATCGGCGCGCCGACATCGAAACAGCAGTTTCAAATGACGATGGCGAACCTCGGGATCGATCTCGTCGACGAGCTGGCGCGGGAAGGATACGAGCGTCCCTCGGTCGACGACCTCACGCGCATGGCCACGCACGGCGTCGACCGTGCCTATCTATTGTCGCTCGACAGCTCGCATTACCGCCTCGGCAGCCCTGCGGCGTTGATTCGGACGCGCGACCACGGCGTCGATCGCGACTTCATCGCGGAGCTGGACAGGGCGGGATACAAGGATCTCTCCGTTGCAGAGCTGGTGCGTGTGCGCGATCACGGCGTCGACGGCGATTTCATCGAAGAGATGCGGGACGCCGGCTACAAGCCCTCGGACATCGAAGACCTGGTCGAGACGCGGGACCATGGCGTGGACGCGCGCTTTGCGAAAGAGCTCAAGGACGTCGGCCTGCACGACCTGTCGCTCTCACAGCTGCGCCGCGCCCGGGACCATGGGCTGACCGCCGGCTTCGTGCGGCGCGTCGCATCGCACGGCTACACGTCGCTGTCGCTCGACGAGCTGATCCGGCTGCGCGACCGCGGCCTGGACTAAGGACCTTCGCGCAGCATGCGGCCGAGATACGTGACGGTCGCGGAGTCGGCGGTGAGCCACGAGCCGTGGCGCAGAAACCCGTGGATCTCGTCGGGGAGCACGAGCTCTTCGTAGCGTACGCCGGCGGCGTCGAGGCGGCGCGCCAGGTCCACCGTCTGGTGAAACCGCACGTTGCGATCGTCGTCGCCGTGGATCAGCAGCACCGGTGACTTCCAGGTCTTGATCGACGCCACCGGTGACGAGCGCCACGCGACCACCCGAGCGCTGTCCCAATCGCCACGCTCGACTCGCCCGGGTCCGTCCCCCCAGCGGCTCGTCCAATCGTGCACTCCGTGCAGGTCGACGCCGGTCGCGAAAACGTTCGAGTTGCGCGCTAGCGCCATGGCGGTCAGGAATCCGCCGTACGAGCCGCCCCAGATCCCGACGCGAGCGGGATCCACCTCAGGAAGACCCGCGAGATAGCGCCCGCCGGCAAGCACGTCCTGGTATTCCGCCGCCCCCGCCGGTCCGGCGTGCTCGGGGTGATGAAAGTCGTGGCCGTAGCCGATCCCCAGCCGGTAGTTCACGCTCAACACGACGAAGCCGCGGCTCGCGAGATACTGATTCACGGCATAGGCATTCGAGTAGTAGCCCATGTAGTGCCAGCCGAGCAGCATCTGGCGCGGCGGACCGCCGTGCACGAACACGACGGCGGCGTGTTTCCCCGACAATCCCGAACGCTCGAACAGCGTCCCATGGACCATCGTCCCATCAGGCGCGCGAAACGCGACGGCGCGGGGCACGACGAGGCTAGCGCTCGGGAAGTCCGTGGGCACCTGATCGAGCCCCAGCAGCTTGGGTTGCCCTCCGGCGACTGGGACCGTGGCGGGCACGGGCGGCCGCGCGGGACCTGCGGAAATGAACCCGATCGTGTTGCCGTCGTTCGTGATGACCGGCGTCCACTCGAGACCGTCGCCCGACGTGACGGCTACGGGTGCGGCACGATCCACCGGAGCCCGGAACAGATGCCGCCGTTCGCTGTCGTTTGCGTTCGCGCCGGTGTTGGCGCTGTAGACGAGGGAGCGGTGATCGGGCGCGATGGCGACGTGCTCCACCATGAACGCACCCGGCGTGAGCAGCAGCGGGGCGCCACCCGCCACCGGGATCGAATAGAGGTGCGGCCAGCCGTCGAGATCGGCGAGGAAAATGATGCGATCGTCCGCGCCCCAGTTGAGATTCGCTTCACCCGCGGTTTCGGGATACGAGCCGTGCAGTGTCTTGGGACTCGTCCAGACCTGTTTCCCCGCTCCGGTCGCGGCGTCGGCAACCCAGATCGACCACGGGGCCGGCACATTCACGAGCATCGGCTCAGGGGCCCCGCCCTCCCCCGGCATGCGCACGAAGGCGATCTGTTTCCCGTCGGGCGACCAGCGCGGAAAGAAATCGCGACCGGTGGAGGGCGCGAGATAACGAACCGGCTCCGTGTCCGACCGAAACACGCCGATGAAGCTGTGATCGCCCCGATCGGAGACGAACGCCAGCTCTGACCCGTCCGGAGACCAGACGGGCGTCCCGTTCTTGCCCCGCGAAAAGAAAAGCTGTGCGGCCGGGCGGCTGCTGAAGAATGACACCGCCCACACCTGATCGTCCTTCACGAACGCGATGCGGTCGTTGCGCGGCGAGACGACCGGCCCGTCGCCTTCTGCGAGAAATCGCGGCGTCCCGGCGGTGAGCTCGATCGCCCAGATCGCCATCTTCGGCTGCTCGGGACTCGATGCGGGATCGGGAGCCAGGCCACCCTCGGCGGGCCAGTTGGCGTCGTGGTCGCCGCCGCGGACGTACACGATCGTCTTCCCGTCGGGCATGAAAGCGAGATTGGTCAACTCCTGGCCATCGTCGTCGCTGTACTTCGTCAGGCGGTGCGGCGTCCAGTTTTCGAAAGCGGACGCCGCCCAGATGTTGCGCACCCCGCGCTCGTTCAGCACCCAGGCAATCGCCGCGCCCGATGGCGCGGCGACGAGCTCCGAGGGATACGGATAGTCGAGGACCTGGTTGAGCGTGAACGGCGCGGTGGATTGCTGCGCCGGCGACGCCACAGGGGCGATGCAGAGGATGCCACACACGAGACGGACGACGCGACGCATCGGGACTCCGTTGGGGGACGGAGCCACAACATACATCAGGGGCCGAAGCGCTCCAGCCGATCGCGAAAGCTTCGCGTCAGGCGCAGCTTCGCTCCGTCGTTCAAGACCACTACCCAGTCGCCATGCGACCAGGGCACGAGCTCGGCGACGCGATCGACGTTCACGATCGCGGTGCGGCTCACCCGCACGAAGCGCCGTGGGTCGAGCCGCTGCTCCAGGCGATCGAGCGTCGATCGCACGCGGAACGATTCGCGCCCCGCATGCAGCACGACGTAATTCCGCGCCGATTCGAGACGATCGACGCGCGACAACGGCAACAGCACCGAGCGCTCTGCCCCCTGCACCAGCAGCCGCTCGAGTCGCTCCGGGCGCTCGCGCCGCAAATCGGCGAGCAGCTGTTCCATGCGTGCAGCCTCGCCGCCGTCCCGCCGGCTCGCGATCGCCGCCTTGGCCCGCTCGAGCGCCCGACCCAGCCGCTCGGCGTCGAACGGCTTCATCACATAGTCCACGGCATGCACGTCGAACGCGCGCACGGCGTATTCGTCGAAGGCGGTGACGAAGATGACGTGCGGCAAAGCGTCCGGGGCGAGCGCCTCGACCACCCCGAAGCCGTCGAGCCCCGGCATCTGCACGTCGAGGAATACGAGATCGGGCGACTCGTCGCGAATCACGTCCACCGCGCGCACGCCGTCGGGCGCCTCGAAGATCTGGCCTATGTCGGCGTCGGCCGAGACGAAGCGGCGCACCTTGGTGCGCGCCGGCCGCTCGTCATCCACAATCAGCACTTTGAGCTTCACGGCGCTGCGCGATAGGGGAGCTCGACCGCGACCCGGAGGCCGCCGCCCGTCAGATTACAAAGCGTCAGTGCCTGGCGGTCTCCATAAAGCTGCTCCAGGCGGCGTGCGGTGTTTGCGAGACCGACTCCCTTCCCGACCGCTTCCGCCTGGGTTCCTGCGAGGCCCGGCCCGTTGTCCTCCACCTCCAGGAGGAGGCTGCCGTCATCGCGGCGCGCGCGCACCGAGATCCGGGCCGGCACTCCGGGCCCCGGGTCGCCGTGGCGCAAGGCGTTCTCGACGAGCGGCTGCAGCACGAGCGCGGGGACCGCCGCGTCCCGCACCGCGTCGTCGACCTGCACGTCGACCGACAGCCGCTCGACAAACCGCACCCGCATGATGTCGAGGTACAGCTCCAGCGTTTCGATCTCTTCACCGAGCGGGACTTCGCTGCCCGACGGGCGGCGCAACGTGCGCCGCAACAGGTCGGCGAGACGGGCGAGCATCGTATCCGCCGCGGCAACGTCCTCGTACATCACCGACGAGATCGTGTTGAGCACGTTGAAGAGGAAATGCGGCCGCAGCTGCCCTTCGAGGGCGGTGAGGCGCACGCGGGTCAGCTCCGTCTCGAGCTGTGCCACCCGCACCTCTCGGTCGCGCGATTCCGTGTAGCGGTCGAACAGATAGGCGAGCCCCATCCACAGCGTGAATCCGAGCACGTCCATCGGGAATTCCATGGCATAGCGCAGCGGCATGCGACCGTAGTCGTACGCCCCGAGCCCGAACAGCGGGAACAGGACGTCACGCGTGACGGCGTTCCACGTCGTGTGCGCCACCGAATAGACCGGGAGGATCGCGAGGTGAACGAGCAGCAGGCGCCAGCCCGCGACCCCTCGCACGCGCGAGCGCCGTACGGCCCAGATTGCGAGCGGGAGCAGGACGGCGGCTCCGTAGGCCGCCGACATCTCCTCGATGAACTTGATCGCAAGCGGCTCGGTGTCGCTGCGTACCAGCACGTCGAGGTAATGGTACGAGAACTCGAGCAGGCCGACGAGCGTGAACGCCGCCGTCCACAGTGCCGCGAGCCGCCACCCCTTGAGTCGCATACGCCCGAAGCTACCGCGCCACGCGCCGCAGCGAGAAGATCCCCGCCTCGGGGCCGTCGGCGCAGGTGCTCTCGACCTGCAACTCGCCTTCGAGCAGCGTCCCGCCGTTCGCCTGGGCCCCGCTCCCCGTGATCGTTCCACCGCAGTGCTTCGCGGCAAAGGCGAAGGTCAGCGAAAACGTGAAGGCAGTCCCGCGCATGTGGGCTACGATCGGGCCGGTGATCTGTCCATCATCGGCTGCCACGTCGCCAATGAGCGAGTCCCCCGCCTGACCGAGTGTCAGCGTCGTCGGATGGCGGTCGCTGTCGCTAATTCGCAGCTCTCCTGTCCACTGACCGGCAAGTGGGCGCGGCAGTGTATCGAGCCCCGGATCTCCACGCCCCGGCAGCGCAAACGCGATCAGCTGGTCCGCCAGCCGATCGGGGCCGAGCCGGTCGTGCCCTCCCGCCGCGACGACGACGTACTGCCGGCCCCCCGACATGTACGTCATCGGCAACGCATGCCCGGCCGCGGGCAGCGCTGCGCTCCACAGCTCGCGACCGGTTGCGAGATCGAACGCGCGGATGTGCTCATCCAGCGTTCCCGAGCCGAAGACGAGGTGTCCTGCGGTGACGAGCACACCCCCGAGCGACACCGATCCCATCGCCTTGCCGCCGGGGGCATCGGCCATGCCGCGCAGATAGCCGTACGGCACGCGCCAGCGCACCGCACCGCGCGTGAGGTCGAAGGCGACGAGCTCCCCGAACGGGGGGGGAGTGCACGGCAGCCCATCGGAGCCGAGCAGCGTCTGCCGCATCATCCCGTAGGCCGTGCCACGCTCGCCGTTGATTTCGACGCCGGGATGCGCGCGGCGCACGGCGCGGATCGAGTCGCGCGGGATGAGCGTGACCACCATCGCGAGCTTGTTGATGGGCGCCACGAGCAGGCCATCGCGCTCGTCGATCGCCACGCCGGACCAGTTGAAGCCCCCGATGTGACCGGGATAGTGAATCGTGCCACGCAAGGACGACGGGGTGAAGATCCCCTCCGACCGCAGCGACGCGATCCAGGCACGGCATTTCTCTTTGCTCTCGGGGCTCGTGCCGAACGCATCGGAGGCCGGGAGACTCTCGGCGACGAAGCGATAGGCAGCCGGTGGGAACGGCTGCGTCGGTGATGCGACTTCTCCCGGCACGTCGCTCGCCGGGACGGGCCGCTCTTCCACAGGAACGAGCGGCTGCCCGTTGGTGCGGTCGAGAATGAAGAGGTGACCCATCTTCGTCGCCACAGCGATCGCGGCAACGTCCTTGCCCTTGAGGTGCAGCGTGAACGCGACTGGCTGCGCCGGCACGTCGTAGTCCCAGAGATCGTGATGGACGACCTGGAACGCCCACACCACCTGTCCCGTGGACGCGCGCAGCGCCACCACCGAGCTGGAGTACTGGTTGGTGCCGAGCCGCTCGCCACCGTAGAAGTCGGGCGACGCACTGCCCACAGGAACGAACACGAGGTCGCGTGCGGTGTCGGCGGAGAGCACGCTCCAGGCGTTGGCGGCGCCGGTCTGGTGTGCATAGGTCCCGCGCCAGGTGTCGTAGCCCGGGGCGCCGGGCGTGCGTGGGATCGGGTCCCAGCTCCAGCGCTCCGACCCGGTCTTCGCATCGTACGCCCGGACAACGCCATTGGGTGCATCGAGACGATTGTTATCCCCCACTGACGAGCCCACGATGACGAGGCCGCCGACCACCGCGGGGGGCGACGTGACCTCGTACTCGCCCAACTCCATCGGTGCATTGAGCAGGTCGTGCGTAAGGTCGACCGTGCCGTGGCTCCCAAAGTCGTCGCAAGGCCGGCCTGTCACGCCATCGAGCGCGATCAGACGGGCGTCCACGGTCCCGATGTAGATCCGTCTCCGGCACACGGCGCCTGGAGCAGCGGCGGCATCGCGCCAGGTGGACACACCGCGATTGGCGAAGTCGCCGTAGCTGCCGTGCAGGTCGACCATCGGATCGTAGGTCCAGCGCTCCGCTCCGGTCTCGGGGTCGAGCGCCGACACGCGTCCCAGCGGCGACGAGACGTACAGGGTGCCATCCACGAGGATCGGCGTCGCCTCGAAGCGGCCGTAGCGCCGCAGCAGGTCGCCGGTGCGGTAGACCCAGGCCGGCTTGAGGCTCCCGACATTCGCCGCCGAGATCTGGGCCAGTGCCGAGTAGCGATGTCCTGCGGCGTCACCTCCGTAGACCGGCCAATCCGTCGACTGGACTTGCGACTGCACGTGCGACTGTGCCTGCACCTGCGCTGCCACCAGGACGATCAGTGTGAATGCGCTCACGGTCGGCAATCCTCGTTATCGGTAGTCGGTTATCAGTCTTTCACAGCATGAATACGATGTTCGTCGGGAGGGGACAAACGTCTCGGGATAAGACGGTCTGGGAAGGGACGAGCAGGACGCCGAGCGAGTTCCAGGATATGTTTGCGGTCCACAAAGGAGTCAGGAATGCGTCGCGGTGTCCTGTTGGGCTTCGCTCTGTTCGTGGTCGCAGTGCCGGCATTCGCCCAGACAAGCCTCGAGGATGAAGCCGTGCAGCGTACTGTGGAGTACCTGCGCATCAACACCAGCAACCCCCCGGGCAACGAAGACCAGACGATGCTGTTCTTCGCCCGCATCTTCGCGCAGGAAGGCATCCCCTTCGACACCGCCTCATCGGCGCCCGGTCGCGGCAACATCTGGGCGCGCCTCAAGGGCGGCTCGGCGCCGGCGCTGGTGTTGTTGTCCCACATGGATGTCGTCCCGGCGGACGCACGCTACTGGAAGCACGACCCCTTCGCGGCCACGGTGCAGGACTCGGAGATCTATGCCCGCGGTGCGCTCGACACCAAAACACTCGGCATCGTGGAGCTCGAAGCGTTTCTGTCGCTGCACCGTCGCAAGGTGCCTCTGGCGCGCGACGTGATCTTCATGGCCACCGCCGACGAGGAAGCCGGTGGCACCTTCGGCGCCGGCTGGGTAGTGCAGCACCACCCCGAGGCGTTCCGCGGCGCCGGCATCCTCCTTAATGAAGGAGGAGACGGCACGATCGAGGACGGCCGCAAGTCGGTGGGGATCGAGGTCACCCAGAAGGTCCCCCTCTGGCTGCGTCTCATCGCGACGGGGCAGCCGGGACACGGCTCGATTCCGCCGGTCGCGTCGTCAGTGAACCGGCTGGTGCGCGCGCTCTATCGGCTGCAGACCTATCAGTTCGCGCCGCGCGTCGTCCCCGCTGTCGACACCTACTTCAAGGCGCTGGCGCAGAACGCCGCCCCGGAGTGGAAGCCGGCATTTCTGGACTTAGCGAGCGCGATCGCCGACCCGCAGCTCTTGCTGCGCCTGCAGCTCTCGCAGCCGGAGCTCGCCGCCCTGGTGCGCAACACCTGCTCCATCACCATGCTTGAGGGGAGCAACAAGATCAACGTGATTCCCCCTGAAGCCGACGCGCGCATCGATTGCCGTCTGCTCCCCGATCAGGACCGTCAGGCGTTTCTCGCCGAGCTGGGCGCGGTCATCAACGACCCGGGGATCAAGATCGAGCAGATCATCGGCTTCACCGCGGCGGTATCGCCGACCGATGACCCGTTCTATCGCGCGCTGGTCAGCGTCACCCATAAGTACTTCCCCGACGCCAACGTCGTGCCGCAGGTGTCGACGGGATTCACCGACAGCCATTACTTCCGCGACCTCGGCATCCACTGCTACGGCTACGCGCCGTTTCTCATCCCGAGCGACGAGCAGTCGGGCGTGCATGGCAACAACGAGCGCATTTCCATCGCCAACATCCGGCGCGGGACCACTATGATGAAGGATATTGTCGACCTGGTAGCAACTGGGCACTAATCAGACGGAGAACCGATGGATCTCGGCCTAATTGGTCTTGGAAAGATGGGCGGCTTCATGGCCCAGCGGTTGATCGCCGCCGGCCACAGCGTCACGGGCTTCGACAACAACGCCGCCACCCGGCAGGAGGTCGCGCAGCACGGTGTTACGGCACTGGCCTCGCTCGACGACCTGGTCAAGAAGCTCAAGGCCCCGCGCGCCGTGTGGGTGATGGTGCCGCACGGACCGCCCACCGAAGCGACGATCACCGCGCTGCTCGGCCTCATGGCGGCGGATGACATCCTGATCGACGGCGGCAACTCGCACTTCACCGAGTCGCAAGCAGCCGCCAAGCGCTGCGCCGCCAAGGGCGTGCACTTCGTCGATGCCGGCGTGTCGGGCGGCGTCTGGGGACTCACCGAGGGGTACTGCCTCATGGTCGGCGGGCCGGCGGAGGCCTGCAAGCGCCTCGAGCCGATCTTCCAGGCGCTGGCCCCCAAGGACGGCTGGGCCCGCGTCGGCGACTCCGGAGCGGGACACTTTGTGAAGATGATCCACAACGCGATCGAATACGCGATGCTCCAGGCCTACGGTGAAGGGTTCGAGTGCATGCAGCGTTCCGAGTTCAACCTGCAGCTCGGCGCGATCGCCAAGTTGTGGAATCACGGCGCGGTGGTCCGCTCGTGGCTGCTCGAGCTGTTGGCCCGGGCGCTTGAGACCGAGGGTGACGACCTGGGCAAGGTGGCTGGGTACGTCGACGACTCAGGAACGGGGCGCTGGACCGTGGAGTACGCCGTCGCCAATGCGATCCCGATCCCCGGGATCACCACCTCGGTGTACGAGCGGTTCGCGTCCCGCGAGGATGAGCGCTTCGCGATGAAAGTGATCGCGGCGCTGCGTCAGCAGTTCGGCGGCCACGCGATCCACGCCGAAAAGTGAGCCAGGCCGAGCTGTCGCCGAGCTGCAGCGGCCTGGGATCGGGCCGCGCGGCGGACCCGTGCGTCGTCGTGATCTGCGGCGCCGCCGGCGACCTCACCCGGCGCGAGCTGATCCCGTCGCTGTTCGAGTTGTTCCAGGACAAGCTGCTCCCCGAGGCGTGCGCGATCATCGGTTTCTCCCGCGCCGACTGGGACGACGAAACCTTCCGCCGCCAGATGCGTGCGGCGCACGAGGAGTTCGCCGGGCCGGTCGACGCCGCGCAGTGGGACCGCTTCGCCGCCTGCCTGGGATTCGTCCCCGGCGATTTCACCGCACCCGCCGACGGCCCCTACGCCGCTCTCGCCAAGCGTATCGCAGCCGAACGGCAGCGCCGCTCGATCCCCGACAACGTGCTCTTTCACCTGGCGACACCGCCCGTCGTGTACGAGGAGATTGTCGGCAAGCTCGCTGCGTGTGGGCTCGACAAGAGCAGCGGCGGCTGGCGCCGCGTCGTGGTCGAGAAGCCGTTCGGCGCCGATGCGGCGAGCGCCGCGCACTTGGACGCCGTCGTGCGTGCCGTCTTCCCCGAGAAGTGCGTCTACCGCATCGACCACTTCCTCGGCAAGGAAACTGTTCAGAACATGCTGGTAGTGCGCTTCGCCAATCCGTCGTTCGAGCCGATCTGGAATCGCCAGTTCATCGACCACGTGCAGATCACGGTCGCCGAAGACATCGGCATCGGAACGCGCGCCGCCTTCTACGAGCAGACCGGCGTCGTGCGCGACATGGTGCAGAATCACCTGCTGCAGCTGGTCTGCATGACGGCGATCGAGCCGCCCAACCGGTTCGACGGCGCTTCGCTGCGCGACGAGACCGTGAAGGTGCTGGAAGCGATTGCACCGCCGGGCGATAGCAGCGTGGTGGGCGGACAGTACGGACCGGGCGTTGTGAACGGCGCGAAGGTGGTGGGGTACCGCGACGAGGCCGGCGTCACCCCCGGCTCGCGAACGCGCACCTTCGCCGCATTGAAACTCGAAATCGACAATTGGCGGTGGGCCGGCGTCCCCTTCTACTTACGCACGGGCAAGCGGCTCGCCCAACGCCTCACGGAGGTCGTGATTCAGTTCAAGCCGACGCCGCACCTGATGTTCCCGGTGGACCGCGGCCAGATGCACAGCAACGTGCTGCTGTTCCGGCTGCAGCCCGATGAGGGGATCGTGCAGACGTTCGCCGCCAAGCAGCCGGGGCCCGAGGTCACGGTGACGCCGGTGACGATGTCGTTCAGCTACGCCAGCGCCTTCGGCATCGCGCGGGCTCCGCGCGCCTACGCCTGGCTGCTGCACGACGCGATGAAGGGCGATCAGACGCTGTTCGCGCGCGCCGACTGGATCGACCGCGCGTGGCGCATCGTCGATCCGCTGATCGCGCGCTGGAGCGCCGCGGGCGGGGCGGATCCCTTCCCCAATTACGCGCCCGCCAGCTGGGGGCCGGCGGCGGCGCATGACCTGCTGCGCTCGGATGGTCGGGAATGGCGCGCGATTTAGCGCAGGTGGTGGTCGCCCCGGCGGAGCGGTGGGTGGAGGTGGCGGCGGCGCGCATCGCCGGGGGGCTCGAGGCGAGCGTAGTCGCCCGCGGCTGGGCGTCGATCGCCCTCGCCGGCGGCGAGACGCCGCGCCCCGTGTACCAGCGCCTCGCCGCCATGACGTTGCCGTGGACCAAGATCGACGTTTTCTTCGGGGACGAGCGCGCCGTCCCGCCGGACCACCGCGACTCGAACTACCATATGGCCGCCGAATCGCTGCTCGATCCCGCGGGGGTCCCGATGGCGCGACGCCACCGCATGCCGGCCGACGCCGCCGACCGCACCAGCGCCGCAGCCGAATACGCCGAGCTGCTCCCGGAGCAGCTCGATCTCCTGGTGCTGGGCGTGGGACGGGATGGCCACACGGCGTCGCTCTTTCCCGGATCGCGCGCCCTGCGCGAGTCGTGGCATCGCGTCGTCCCCTCGGAAAGCCCCGTGCCGCCCACGCTGCGACTGACGATTACGCCGCCGGTGATCGCCGCGGCGCGCGCGCGTCTGGTGCTGGCGCGCGGGCGCGACAAGGCGGCCGCGGTGTCGCGCGCCCTCGAAGGCGCCGAGGACGCGGAGCAGTGTCCCGTGCAGCTGGCGCGGGCCGGCGTGTGGCTGCTCGATGACGACGCCGCCCGCGGGCTCGTGGGCAGCGCAGCATGATCGTCCTCGCCGCAGACATCGGCGGGACCCACGCCCGCATGGGACTGGTCGAGATCGACGTCGGGCTCGGCCTGCCGCGCGTCCTGGTGAAGGAGACGTACGACAGCCAGGCCGCATCAGGACCGGAGGAGCTGGCGCACCGGTTCCTCGCGGCGCACCCGTCTCCCCGTCCCGAATACGCGTCGCTTGCCGTCGCCGGTCACGTGGTCGCGGGTGTCGTCAAGCTGTCCAACGTCGATTGGCAGATTGACTCCAGTTCGTTGACCAAGGAGCTCGGCCTTCCCGTCACGCTCGTGAATGACTTCGTGGCCGCGGGGTACGCCATCCCGCACACCGGCCCCGACGATTTCACGGTGCTCCAGGGCGGCAGCATCCCCGAGCGCGCTCCGATCGCGGCCATCGGAGCGGGGACGGGGCTCGGCCATGTCTTCCTTCTATGGGACGGGTCCTCCTATCGGCCGTACGACTCCGAAGCGGGACACTGCGACTTTGGTCCCGCCGGAGCCTTGCAGGAGGAGCTACTCGTCTGGCTCGCGGCGCAGTACGGCCACGTGAGCTGGGAGCGTGTGTTGTCGGGACCGGGGCTCGCGGAGGTCTATCGCTTCCTCGCCCAGCGTGACGGGGCGCGGGAGCAGCCGGTGGTGGCCGCGGAGATTGCGGCGTCGGGCGATCCGTCTCCTGTGATCGCGGCGCATGCGCTCGCCGGGAGCGACGCACTGTCGGTCGGCGCGCTCGACCTGTTCGTATCGGCCTACGGTGCGCAGGCTGGCAATTTCGCGCTCGCGGTAGGGGCGCGCGGGGTCTTCGTCGTGGGGGGGATCGCGCCGCGCATTCTCCCCAAGTTGAAGGACGGCGCGTTCGTGAAGGCGTTTCGCGCCAAGGGACGGTTCGCGGACTTCCTGTCGACCGTCCCGATTCGAGTTGTCACACAGACAGATGTGGGACTGATCGGGGCCGGCCTCGCGGCCGCCCAGCAATCATAGGAGGTGACACGTGAAACGATTGATCCTGTTGGCGCTGCCGCTGGCAGCGGGTGGCTGCCTCTTCGCCGCGGCGGGAGCAGGAGCCGGCGGCGGGATCTATTTCTTTGACCGTGGCGTCGGGTCGGTGGTGACGGCGCCGGTCGCGAAGGCGTCGTCAGCGGCGCAGCAGACGTTCCAGGAGATGGGGATCAATCAGAAGAAGACGAGCACCGAGCAGGAGGGGGACAAGGACAAGCGCGAGATCGACGGCGCGACCGCCGACCGCGACGTCACCGTGACAATTCAGACCGAGGGCACGGGCAGCCGCGTCCTGGTCGTCGTGCGCAAGTCAGCCGTGATGTGGGACAAAGACTTCGCCCGCACCATCCTGCAGCGCATCGTGGCGCTCTCGTCCTGATCAGGCGGTGCGAAAGTGCAGTGGATCTCTGAGGTTCTGTAGCTCGCGATAGTAATAGAGGGCGGCGGGATGGCGACCAGGAGTCTTGAGCCGCCGCAGGAACTCGAGCTCCGGCTCCGTCGCCGTACCGCTCAGGGACTTGTCCTCGAGAAAGTCTTTGAAGCCCGCTTCCTCGGGCGCCGGATCCTGCTCGCCGAACACGAAGCGCTTGGCGCGCTGCGGCGCCACGTGCTCGTTGAGCAGGATCTCCATCGCGAACGTCGCCAGGTCGATGTCCCACGACTCGATCAGCGGATCGAGGAAGGCGATGCAGTTGTCGCCCGAGAGATGGAACACGTCGGTGTCGAGAAACTCGAGCACCTCGACGCGCATTTCCTCGAAGCTGTGCCCGTTGAGCCGCGCCACGTCCCGCAGCCACGCCTCGTGGTCTAGCTCCTGGCGCGCCACCTGCTTCGCGACATCGAGCAGCGTCTGGGTGACGAGTCGCTCGAGCTCCCCAAACGGCTGTTGCTCGAACAACGCGCGCACGTGCTCGGCGCGGGCCGCGGCGCACTTGCGCAGCACGAGCTGCCGCACTTCCCGGTACAGCGGCTCCGTCTCGCCGAGCTCCTGCTTCAGCGCCTCCTTGCGCTGCACTTCGGCGAGTCGCGCCAGCTCGCCATTGGGCAGTCGCAGCAGTTTGCCCATCCGGTCGTAGATGTCGCTGCGGTTCGGCGCCGGCGGCGCGCGGCGGCGCGTCAACAGCTGCGACACGTAGGACTCGGTGACGCGCGCGGCACGCGCCAGGTCTTTCTGCTCCAACCCCAGCTCCTCGAGCCGCTGGCGGATCACGAGCGACACATCCATCTTTCCGTCTCCTTCTTGCTCGACGTCGTTAACAAGAAACCGTGAAGTCAGAGGCTTTTTGAGGACTAATACTTGACAAATCATAGTAAATTCAGCTACGTTCCTCCAGTTATGGATCGACAGCCGATGGCCGAGCTGCACTGCGTGCAATGCGGTGGTTTCATCACCGAGCTGCGCTTTGTGTCGTATCAGCCCGTGAAGAATGGCGCCGTCGCGGCGCCGGTGACCGGTAATTTCTGCGAGTGCGCGCCGCCGGTCGTGTTCGGCCCGCCGCCGGGATATCTGTCGTCCCCGGGCTTTCCCATCCCCAGCCGGCCGGGCAACTGATGGCGAAAGAAGAAGCAATCGAGATCGACGGTATCGTCGCTCAGGTCCTGCCCAACACACTGTTTCGCGTCAACCTCACCAACGGCCATTCGGTCTTGGCGACGATCGCGGGAAAGATGCGGCGCTATCGCATCCGGGTTCTGGCCGGCGATCGGGTCACGCTCGCGGTGTCGCCCTACGATCTCACGCGCGGACGCATCACATTTCGGCACAAGTGAACCACGCTGCAGCACGTTCGCGGCTGGTGGAGGATGGGGGCCCGCCGCATTGCCCCCACTGCCGCGCCTGGCTGCGGTTCGAGTGCGATCGTCAGGGTCGTATGGTGGAAACGTGCGGATGTGGTCATCGCGCGCTCGTTGCGCGGCGCGACAGCGCCCCCGCCGCGACCGCGCCGCCGGCCAAGTAGCCTCGGGGAACCTCTCCCGAACCTTCTGCATTACCCGTAGTATGACTCCACACATGACGACTCATCGTACGCGTTTTGCAGCCCTGGCAATCCTGCTGCTCGCTCCGGCGCTTGGTACTGCCCAGTCGAGCCAGCACACCCCGCCCGCTCGAACGACCGAGACGGCCGTATTCGCCGGCGGCTGCTTCTGGGGTGTGGACGCCGTGTTCAAGCACGTCAAAGGCGTCGTCCAGGTCGTTTCCGGCTACGCCGGCGGCAAGGCACCGACGGCGCACTACGAGCTCGTGAGCACGGGCGAGACGGGCCACGCCGAGTCGGTCGAGGTCACGTACGACCCTTCGCAGGTTTCGTATCGCCAGCTGCTGCAGGTGTTCTTCACCGTGGCGCACGACCCCACCGAGCTGAACCGCCAGGGACCCGACGAGGGCTCGCAGTATCGCTCAGCCATCTTCTACGAGAGCGACGAGCAGCGGAAGGCGGCGGAGGCGTATATCGCCGAGCTGTCGCACACGCACATGTATTCGAGGCCGATTGTGACGCAGGTGGCGCCGCTCGACCATTTCTACGAGGCCGAGGCCTATCACCAGAACTACCTCGCGCAGCACATGACGCAGCCGTACATCGTGTACAACGACCTGCCCAAGCTGGATCGGCTAGAGAAGACGTATCCTGCATTGTATCGGCAATAGACTCTCGCCTGCCCTAGTTGTCCTCACCCCCGTGCCGGACATCCCCGTTGCAATCATCACTGCTTCTTCGAGCGGCATCGGCGCCGCGTGCGCGCGTGAGCTAGCCGCCCGCGGACATCGCGTCGTTCTCATGGCGCGCTCTCAGGAAGTCGAGACCCTCGCCGCCACACTCGGCGGGAAGGCTGTGCGGGGAGACGTCGCCAATGCGGCCGATCTCGAGCGGCTCGTACAGACGGCGCTCGACAGCTACGGACGCATCGATGTCCTCGTCAACAACACCGGCCACGTCGCCAAGGGCGATCTGCTCTCGATCCCGGATACGGGGTGGGAAGAAGGACTTGCGCTGTTGCTGCTCAACGTCGTGCGCCTCGCTCGGCTCGTCGTCCCCGTGATGGAAAAGCAGGGCGGCGGGGCAATCGTGAACATCTCGTCCTTGTGGGCAGCACAGCCGCACCTCGACGCCCCGGTGTCCTCCGTCTTCCGCGCCGGCCTCGGCGCCTTTACGAAACTCTTCGCTGATCGTTACGGCCCCGTGGGAATTCGGATGAATTGTGTACTGCCGGGGTTTGTCGAGGAGGCGGACCCGGCATTCATCGCCGCAACGCCGCTGGGCCGTCCCGCCACACCCGAAGAGGTCGGACGCGTCGTCGCGTTCCTCGCCTCATCGGAGGCGAGCTACATCACGGGGCAGAGCTTGCGAGTGGATGGGGGACTGACAAGAGGAGTGTGAAAGAAGGTGGAGGAGGATGGAGGTTGAAACGGAGTAACCTCCAGATCCTCCACCAACCTCCACACACCTACATTTCGATAGATGAATATCCTCAAGGCCACTGCCAAGTACGAAGCCTGGCTCGCGGAGCGATTGCCGCTGTTGCGAGCGGACATCGAGCTGAAGCACCGCGCCATGAGCGCCGGGCTCTTTCCCTTCATTCGTGGGACGTTCTACCGCTGGGCGGAACGCTGGGAGTCGATCGTCGACGACGTCGCCGATGCGCCGCGCGTTCTCGCCGTCGGCGACCTGCACGTCGAGAACTTCGGCACCTGGCGCGACTCGGAAGGCCGCCTCATCTGGGGGGTGAACGACTTCGACGAGGCATACTCCCTTCCCTACACGAACGACCTGGTCCGACTCGCGACCAGTGTGGTCGTCGCGGTTGGGTATCACGACCTGAATCTCGATCCCAAGGACGCTGCCGCCGCGATCGAGGACGGCTACCGGGAGACGCTGGCCAAGGGCGGACATGCTTACGTGCTGGCCGAGGACCACGTCGAGCTGCGGGAAATGGCGGAATACCGGCTGCACGATCCGGAGAAGTTCTGGGAGAAGCTCGAAGCCTTTCCGACGATTCGCAGCGGCTTGCCTGCGCCAGTCGCCAATGCGCTGGACCGCTCCTTCCCCGAGCGCGGGCTCGAAAAGCGCATCGTGCACCGCGTCGCCGGCGTCGGGAGTCTCGGCCGGCAGCGCTATGTCGCCCTGGCGCACTGGCGCGGCGGCCGGATCGCCCGCGAAGCGAAAGCGCTCGCCCCGTCGGCGTGCGTGTTCGCAAACAGCGGCCCGCCGCTGCGCCGCGCGTTGTGGTCGCTCGCCGGCTTCGCCCGGAAGATCCACTACGACGCGATGCTGCGGCGCGGCGTGCGCTGCCCCGACCCGTGCGTCAATGTCAGCGGCGACTGGCTGATCCGGCGCCTCGCCCCCGACTGCACCCGCATCACGTTGAACGCGCTACCGAAGAAGCGCGACGAACGGCTGCTGCTCCAGGCGATGGGCGGCGAAACAGCGAACATTCATCTCGGCAGCCTCGACGCCAGAGCCCTGCTCGCCGATCTCAAGCGGCGGGACAAGCGTTGGCTCTACGATGCGGCTTCGAAGATGGCGGACGATGTGACGGAAGATTGGCGTACGTGGCGGAAGCACGAGGACTAGGCGTTACTCGGCCAAGCGAGCCGGCTCTCTCCTTTCATTTCTCACTCGAACAAGCCCCGCATGTCATCCCGAGCCCGGAGCGTCAGCGACGGGCGAGGGACCTCAGATCTTCCTGGTCTGGGAATTTGCGTGGTGTACCCTCGACCGGGTTCGCTTCGTTGAGCTCGCTGCAAGCTCAAATCATTCCGAGGTCCCTCGACAACCGCGCTTCGCTTTGATGTAGAAAAGGGAGGGAGGATTGGTTTGCCGAACCGGCATCGGTCCTCGACAGGCTCCAGCAACCTCCACCAACCTCTAGGGCCTGTGCAATGAACGAACTGTGTCAATCGTATCCGCCTCACTCACCGTCTTATCGGCACGATATCTCACCACCCGCGCGAACCGTAACGCCAATCCGCCCGCGTAGTGCGGGCTCGCCTGCAAGCCATTGAAGGCGATCTCGACCACCAGCTCCGGCCGCACCCACACGATGTGGCCGTCGCGCTTGGTCGCAAGCTCGAGCAGCTTCCCGGTCTGCCACTCGAGCAGCTCATCGGTCAGTCCCTTGAACGTCTTGCCGAGCATCACGAAACCACCGTTGGGATCGCGGGCACCCAAGTGGAGGTTCGACAGTTTCCCCTTGCGGCGGCCGTGGCCCCACTCGGCGGCGAGGACGACGAGGTCCAAGGTGTGGACGGCTTTGATCTTGAGCCACGCCAAGCCGCGCGAGCCGGCTTCGTAGGGGGCGTCGAGCGACTTCGCCATGACGCCCTCGTGGCCCGCCGCGATGGCGCGGTCGTAGAACGCCTGGGCCTCGTTCGCGTCCGCCGTGACGATACGCCCGGGCCGAAGGGACTCGGGCACCAATCCCATGAGGATCTCGGCCCGACGATGATACGCCTCATCGATCAACGGTCGATCGTCGGCGAACAGGATATCGAAGAAAAATGGCACGAGCGGCAGCTCCGACTTGAGCTCGTCGACGTCGAGCTTGCGCCCGAAGCGGCGCATCGTGGTCTGGAACGGGTGCGGTGAGCCGTCGGGGCGCAACGCGATCGCCTCACCATCGAGGATGACGGTCGACACGTTGAGGCGGCGGACCGCGTCGACCACCTCGGGCACCGCCTGGGTCACGTCGTTCAGGAGGCGCGAGAAGACGCGCACCTCGGCGCCCGAGCGGTGCGCCTGGATGCGGGCGCCGTCGAGCTTGACCTCGAGCGCCGCGCGACCGAGCTGGGCGATTGCCTGCGACACGTCGTCGGCGGTCTGGGCGAGCATCGGCTGGATCGGGCGAAACAGCTGGATGGCAAATTGGTCGAGGGCGGCAGCACCATCGGTAAGAGCGACTCGAGCCACAACCCTGAGATCGCCCGCCAGCATCGTAGCGCGGCGTACACGGATGGCCTCGATCCCGGCGGCACGCGCCACGGCCTCGATCATCACTCCTTCGAGCGCGCCCTGGCGCACCTCACCAGTGATCAGACGAAACAGAAACTCCTGCTCGTCCTTCGTCGCTCGTTCGAACAACGCGCGCAGCGTCGACTCGCGCAGTTTGGCGGAGCCTTTGCCCGACGCGCCCTCGAGGCGGCCGAGCGTGTCATCGACATCGGCGAGTGTGAGCATGGCTTCTTCCGCCGCAGCAGCGGTAGCCGCGCGTTGTAACAAGCTGAAACCCACGCCGATTCGAGTTTGTCGTAAGGCTCCCGTAAGGTACGCAGTCACTGTTTCGATTTCTGATGGAGCGGCGCTGCGCAGCAACTCCGCCAGCCGCGCGATCTTGGCGAGTCGACCAGGCATGCCGGCCACTGCACTCGACGTTTCGACGATTCGTGCCAGCAACATCGCGTCGACCTCCTGTCGCGTCCCGCATCCCGCATGTCGCAATAACAGCCTAACCGCTCCACCCTGCGAGTCACACGTTACGCGCTCCTAGTTGCTGTGTGAACTCACAACCAATTGGGGGTCACTCATGAAGCGCCTGAGCGCAATGGGAGCGATGGCGATTGCCGTCGTGTCGTTTGGCTGCTCGCAGGACCGGCCGACAGAGCAGGTCGGCGATCTCCCTCCCGTCACCGCTGCACTGACCTCCAGCGCGAACAGCTGTCAGCAGAATTCCCACCCCGGCGGTACAATCGTCGATAAGATCATCACGCCACCGGCATGGGCCATGGCCGTGCGGGACGACGGGCTGGCGTACTTCACCGAGGCGTACAACGCCGGTGTCGGCATCACCAGCACAAAGACCAAGACGCTCGACGGATTCATCGCCACCGGCCAGGCGCCGACCGGCGTGGCGTTCTCCCCCGATGGTGGTACGGCCTACGTCGCCAACCAACTGTCCGAGAACGTTTCCGTCATCAACGTGGCCACTGCCCAGGTTGTCGCGACGATTTCGACGGGCGGCGCGGATCCCTTTGCCGTGCAGGTCTCGCCCGACGGCACGCGCCTCTTCATCGGCACAAATGGGACCGCCGTGCTGATCGTGGACACCGGCACGAATCAGATCATCCAGAGTGTCGACGTCGGCTCGGCGCCGAACGCCTTCGTGGTCGCCCCCGACAACCGCATCATCTATGTCTCGGCGTTCGTCGGCGGGACGGTGAGCGAGCTCGACATGTTCACCGGCACCGTGCTGCGCACCTTCTCGATCGGCGGCACGCCGCAGGGGATGTCGATCACGCGCAAGGGTGACCGCCTCTATGTCGCCAATGAAGCGGGCTTTTTGACCGAAATCACGCTGCAGAGCGGCTTGATCACGGCCACGATGACACTCGCGGGCGGCGGTTTTGGAGTGGGCACTACCGCCGACGATGTCCAGGCGTGGGTGACTATCCCGTCGCAAGGCACCGTGCAAATCTTCAACCTGCAGAACCACCACCTCAGCCAGGCGATTACCGTGGGCGGCGAGCCGCGGCGTCTGGGCTTCAGCCAGCACGGCGCGATCGGAGCGATCGCGAACCTGGCAGGCTTCGTCACGTTTGTGCGCTGAATCACACTTTCTTGCCCGACCCCTCTCCCCTCGGGGAGAGGGGTTTTCGTTTTGCACGTTTCAGTTCGCTGCATGACAGCGGCTGACACCTGGCTGACGCGTAACGCCGTGCCCCACAATAGAGTCCCTAGTTAACAATCGCGTTCACCAGACCGTCGAACCCGACTGACCACACAAGGCGGTCGTGATTCGCTTCGCAATTCTTGGGGATGTGGTAGCAGCGCGTTCGGGTGCCCAACCCCCTGGCCCCGGCATGTCTCGCTGCCCATCCCCGTCGTTTGTCTGAGTGCCGTCAACTTCCATCAGGAGCCAGTCGTCATGAATGGTCTGCGCAGATTGGGCGGGTTCACTACCCTTGCGGTCGCCGCCGCCGTGCTGGGCACGGCGTGTAGCAATAACACCGGCCCGGCGTCCGTGTCGCTGACGAGCGCACAGGCCGAGAGCCTGAGCGCCGTGCTCGCGACGGACGTGCAGTCGGAATTCGATTTCTCGACGGCGAACGGTTCCGGCACCGTCAACCCCGGCGCTCCGGCGCTGACGCCGCCGCCGGCATGCGTGACACGCACCCCGGCCTCACCCGCGAACTCCGACGCCGACCCGGTCCCCGATTCGGCCCGGTTGAGCTTCAACGACTGCGTCGTGAACTACCTGGCGGGCGGCTCGGACACCGTGCGCGGCACGATCGACGTGCTCGATCCCACGCCGTCGACGACCGACCACGCCTGGAAGCACATCTTCACCGACTTCACCCGCATCCACGTTGGCCCGCTGGGCCGTGCGTGGACCTGGGCCCTGAACGGCACCCGCCAGATCATCGGCGACTCCGCGCAGCTGGCGTTCACCTCGACCAACGTCAGTACCACCTACACCTGGCCCAACGGTGCCTCGGCGAACCACACGCGCAGCTGGACTATCACCTTCACGGCGGATACCGCCGGGAAGATCCAGCCCGACCAGCCGCTGCCTTCGGGCTCGCTCTCGCTCGCCGGCACCTCGACGTGGACCCGTGGATCCAACACCTGGAACCTCGTCGCCTCGACGACCACAGCGCTCCACTACAACGCCACCTGCACCGTGCGGCCGATGATCGATTCCGGCACGCTCAAGTTCGTGGCGACGCGCAACAGCCTGACGACGAACGTGACGATTCAGTTCACGGCGTGCGGCACGTATACGGTGACGAGATCGTAGGACTTCACCGCGGCGGTGAGGGGCGGTGTAAGGCGGTGAAGAGCAGTAGCAGTAGGTGAAGAGGGTGGAAGTGGGACCCGGCTCGGCGATCCAAGGCGTCGAGCCGGTTTTTTTACTGGGCTTTCTGGGCTGGGTACAAGAGCGCGGCAACCTGATCCGAGACCAGGTCGGAGAACTGCAGGAAGTGCTTCTCGCAGAAGCGCGCCAGGAACACGATCTCGTTGTCGCGGTGCATCGTCACGACCGTGATGACCTGGGCCTTCACCGCGTCCTCCTCGCGCTGCGCGAGCGTGGGGGTATCGGTGAACGTGCAATGATCGCACGTCCCCAGTTGAGCAGCAGCGCCTGACCAAATTCGAATCACAATCGACCTCGAAGCTGGTGCAACCCGAACATCCACCGTGCAATTGATTCAAGCACGTCCCATGCCGGAAATGAAACTGGCTCTAGAGAATGATTTACAGCGGTGTGACTGCGCTCACAATCTCGCATTTGTCCTCACAACCTGTCCCCAATGTCATTTCGTCTCCCCTCTCCCGACAGAGAGAGGGGTTAGGAGGAGAGGTACTACGAGACAAGGGTCAGGGGGAGAGGTACAACGAGACAGGTGTTAGGGAGAGGTACAACGGGACGGGGGGTAGGGAGAGGCGGGAGAGGCACTCGACGGACAGGGAAATTACGGACTCATGATATCCGCGTACTCACTCTTCTGATCGCGCAACCAGTTGAGCACCACTTCCCAGTACGCGATGCTGCGATCGACGTCCTTGGCGGCGGAGGTGTCGGCGACTCGGCGGCGGAGGTCGTGCAGGTCGGCGATGGCGTAGCGCAGCAGGGAGACGAGGAGGACTCGTTCGACCCGCAGGCCTTTGGGCACGCGACCGCCGTCCTCGCGCTCCAGCAGCGCGTCGATATCGCGGTACAGATGGTCGCCGATTCGCTCCACGGACACTCCGAGCCCGTCCCGGGGAAGT
>DATLVL010000437.1:0-3110 GCA_035577525.1 Gemmatimonadales bacterium
CCCGTGCTCCGCCGCCGCCGTTTCGACGAGCGCCCGATAGACCTGGTTCCTGACGTAGAGCGGCAGGAGACGCTCGAGAATCGCGGCCGCGGAAGGTTGCAGAATAAAAAACGGCCGATCCGACCGCCCGCTCACCTGCGGCGGCGCGACGGGAAGGATGCGCAGCGTCGTCGGCGGCGTCGACACCGCGCTGTTGAACTTCGCAAACACCACGTCCACCGCATCGAGCTGGCCGGCCGCGAACTGCTGCATCAGCGGCTCGACGAGCTCGGCGGCGTGCGTCGCACTGGGGCGATCACCGATGTCGATCCGGGTGGATACGGCCTTGCGCTTCGTGAACCGGAAGAAGTTGACGCCCTTCTTCCCGACGAGATGCAGATCGACCGCCGCCCCCTGTCCCTCAAGCTCGGCGATGCGGCGGCGGGCCTCGCGAATGAGATTGGCGTTGAAGGCGCCACACAGGCCGCGATTCGACGTGATCAGGAGCAGCCCCGCACGCCGAATCCTGCCGCCCTCGGGCTGCCGCAGCAGCGGGAAATCCTCGGCCAGCTCGGGGGCGTACAGCTCCGCCATCACCTCGGCGAGCGCGGCGGCGTAGGGGCGGGCCCCCACGACCCGGTCCTGCGCGCGCTTCAGCTTGGAGGTGGACACCATCTCCATGGTGCGCGTGATCTGGCGGGTGCTCTGGACCGAGCGAATACGGCGGCGCAGCTCGCGCGCCTGTGCCACCTAGCGGTTCCCCATCGCCTTGTATTGCTCGATCGCCTTGCGCAGCCGTGCCTGGAGATCGTCGGACAACGCCTTCTTGGTGCGGATCTCTTCGGCGAGCGGCGCGTGCTGGGCGGCGATGAACTCGTGGAAGCCGCTCTCCCAGGCCCGTATCTTCGCGACGTCCACGTCGTCGAGTAAGCCGTTGGTCACGGCGAAGATGATCATCACCTGCTGCTGCACCGGCATCGGCCGGTATTGGGGCTGCTTGAGGATTTCGACGATGCGCGCGCCGCGCGACAGCTGCTTCTGCGTCGCCGGGTCGAGCTCCGATCCGAACTGGGCGAACGCCTCGAGCTCGCGGAACTGCGCCAGGTCGAGCCGCAGCCGGCCCGCCACCTGCTTCATCGCCTTGATCTGGGCGTTACCACCGACGCGCGAGACCGAAATGCCGGCGTTCACCGCGGGGCGGATGTTCGAATAGAACAGGTCGGTCTCGAGGAAGATCTGCCCGTCGGTGATCGAGATGACGTTGGTAGGAATGTAGGCGGACACGTCGCCCGCCTGCGTCTCGATGATCGGCAGCGCGGTGAGCGAGCCCCCACCCATCTCGTCCGACAGCTTCGCCGCCCGCTCGAGCAGGCGGCTGTGCAGGTAGAAGACGTCGCCGGGGTAGGCTTCGCGCCCGGGGGGACGGCGCAGCACCAGGGAGAGCTGGCGGTAGGCCGCGGCCTGCTTCGACAGGTCGTCGTAGATGCACAGCGTGGCCGCCTTCTCTTCGTACATGAAGTACTCGGCCATGGTGCACCCCGAGTACGGGGCGATGTATTGCATCGGGGCGGGCTCGGACGCCGACGCCACGACAACGATGGAGTAGTCCATCGCGCCGTGCTCCTTGAGGCGCTCCACCACCCCCGCCACCGTCGAGTTCTTCTGGCCGATGGCGATGTAGACGCAGATCACGCCCTGGCCCTTCTGGTTGATGATCGTGTCGACCGCGATCGCCGTCTTGCCAGTGCCCCGGTCGCCGATGATCAGCTCGCGCTGGCCGCGGCCGATCGGGATCATCGAATCGATGGCCTTGATGCCCGTCTGCAGCGGCTCCTTCACCGGCTGGCGCTTGATGATGCCCGGCGCCACGACCTCCACCTTCCGCGTGGCAGTGGTCTTGATGGGGCCAAGACCGTCCACCGGCCGCCCCAGGGCGTCGACCACCCGCCCCACCATCGCCTTCCCCACCGGCACCTCGAGCACCCGGGCGGTGCGGCGCACCTCGTCGCCCTCGCGCAGCTGGAGGTAGTCGCCGAGGATGACGGCGCCGATGTTGTCCTCCTCCAGGTTCAGGGCGAGACCGGTGATCTTCTCACCCGTCTCCGAGGAGCTGAACTCCAGCATCTCGCCGGCCATCGCCGAGGTGAGCCCGTAAATGCGGGCGATGCCGTCCTTGACCTCCAGCACCGTTCCCACTTCGCGCACGTCGATCGCCGCGAGGTCGGCGGCCTGGATTTCTTTGAGGAGGATGTTCTTGAGTTCGCCGGGACGGAGGATGGTGTCGCTGGCCATTGCGGATCCGTTCTGGTGGTTAGCTTGTGAAAAATATCACATAGTCCCTGTCAATGCCAGCCCTGCCACAAATGCAGAATGGTGAATGCAGAATGCAGAATTAGGCTTGCAAGTACCGACAGGCCAACCAATTCTGCATTCTTCATTCTGCATTCTGCATTTCCTAAAGCCGCGACCTCGTCCTTCCTTTTATAAAGGCCGCCAGCACGCCTCGCGGGCCGAGCGACCGCAGCTCCTGGGTCGAGGCCCCCGCGACGCGCCGCGCGGCCCCTGCCAGGTGACTGGCGGACGCGTAGGCCAGGATGCGCGCCACGTTCCCCACGGTGTAGCCGGGGTTGGCGAGCAGGTCGGCGGCACACGCGGTGCGCACCAGATCAATCACCCGTTTGAGGTTGGGCGCGCCCCCCGCCGCAAACTGGCGCGACAGGTGCTCCCGGGTCACGCGCAGCGCGCGGGCGAGATCACAGGTTTTGGTCGGCTCGGCCACCCGGCGCCAGACCTCTTCCCAGGCGCGCAGCTGCAGAGCATCGGTGAGCCGTAGCAACCGTGGTGCGTCGCCCAGCGCGCGCCGCCGCGCGACCTGCGCCGTGCGCCGGGCGACCCACTCCCCGGCGACGGCGTGGTCGACCGGCTCGACCAGCACACCAGCGAACCCCGCCCGCTGGCAGTCGGCGACGAGCGGCCCGTCATCGGGACGGAAGGCCGACAGCGCGAACACCGGAATGCGCGGGAACCGCTGCGGCAGGGGCAGCCAGAGCTCGGGGGCCGCCTTCACGTCCACCACGACCGCGTCGACGAGCCGCGCGGCGAGCAACCGCTCGACGCTCTGCGGCGTGCGG
>DATLVL010000438.1:0-7595 GCA_035577525.1 Gemmatimonadales bacterium
CGAGGATGTAACGCTGGCCCCCGGTCTCGTTGAAGCACCACTCCCGGGCGTTGCCGGCCATGTCCGCGGTGCCGAACGGCCCGATGCCGGGATAGCTGCCGACGGGGGCGGGTCCTTTGCCCGCAAAATTGCTGGCGGGAACGATCCACGACGCCGCGCGCGTCTCCGCCGCGCGGGTCCAGTGATAGATCGTCGGCAACGATTTGCCGACGAACCGCGCGTACGCCGCGGCCTCGTACCAGCTCACCCCGGTCACGGGATAGTTCCCCTGTCCCGCGGGGTAGTGGCCGACCTCCCATGTCGCCGGGCCTGGTCGTCCCGTCCGGTCCTTGAGCAGAGCCACGGCGGTCGCCCAGGGCAGCGAACGCCCATCCTTCTGCAAGCTCTTGTCCCATAGCTCCTGCCGCTGATATCCGCCGCTATCCACGAACCGCTGGAAATCGGCGTTGGTCACCTCATGGCGATCGATTTGGTACTCGCCGAGCGGGACCGGGCTCAGGTGATCGAGGCCCGGCAGGGAGAGCGCGAAGCTGGCGAGTCCCGCGACACGCACCATCCCTGTTTCGGGCGACGTCGTGCTGTCGAGCCGCAGCGGCGTGGAGGAGACCCACTGCGGACCCGCCGCCCCGGTCCAGGCTCGGAAGCCTGGCTTCTCGATCTTGAGGCGTGAAAACCCTTGCGGGAACCACACGCTGTCGAGCGGCGTCGTGCCGAGGACTTCCCAGGTCGTATCGGGGTTGGCGTAGTCGCGCCGATACACGACGGCACCCGCCGGATCGGTGTGGAAGCTCACGCGCGTGGCGATGAGCGGCCAGAGGCGCGCCAACGACGGGTCGTTCGGCAGAATGGCGCTCGCCTGTAATGCCAGGTGGTACGCCGCTTCAGTGCGCCCGCTGTCTTCCAGCTGCCGGATCCCGGGGATCGCCGTCTCGAGCACCCAATGGATGCGCGCGTTGTGGCGCAACGCGAGACCGCCGACCACGAGCGCCACGAGCGCGGCGGCACCAAAGGCGATGCGCCGGGTCCTGTTGGCCGGGCCGAGCGCGGGCAGCGGGACCGCCGTGCTGGGGGTCGTCAGCGACTCGAGCTGGCTCAGGATCTCCGCCGCAGTGGCCCAGCGGTCCGCGGGCCGCTTTTCGAGACAGCGCATCACGACATTGGAGAGGGCGACCGGTACTTCGCGCCGCACCTCGCGCAGCGGCACCGGGATCTCGGTGAGGTGGGCGGCCAGGACCGCCTGGGCGCTGGTGCCATCGAACGGCGGCCGGCCCGCCAGGATCTCGTACGCGAGCACGCCGAAGGAGTAGAGATCGGCGCGATGATCGATGTCCGCATCGGCCGTGCACTGCTCGGGCGCCATGTACGCAGGGGTCCCGATGGAAACGCCGGCCGTGGTCACCCGCGATTTCCCGGCGACGTCGCTGATCGCCTTGGCGATCCCGAAATCGGTGACCATGGCGTGACGGTTGGCGATCATCACGTTGTCCGGCTTGATGTCGCGATGTACGACGTTGTGCTCGTGCGCGTACGCCAGCCCGTCGACCACGTCGTGCAACAGCCGCACCGCCTCGGAAACCGGGAGGGCGCCGTCGGCGGCGAGCCGGTCGCGCAGCGACGCGCCCTCGACGAACGGCATCACGTAGAACAGCATGCCGCCGGCTTCGCCCGAGTCGTGCAGCGGCAGAATGTGGGGGTGGTTCAGCTGCGCGGCAATTTCGATCTCGCGCAGGAAGCGTTCCGTGCCGAGCAACGCCGCGATCTCGGGTCGCAGCACCTTTACGGCGACGTGACGGTGATGGCGGATATCGTGGGCGAGATACACCATGGCCATGCCGCCATGGCCGATTTCACGCTCGATCGCGTAGCGACCGGCGAGCGCGCTGTTCAGCTGGGTGAGAACGGGGTCCAAGAAGAAGCGGCGATCTTAGGCGCTGGCGGCCTTCTTCTTTGGTGACGATCTCGCTCCCTTGGCGGCCTTGGCTTCGGGAGCGCCCTTGCCCTTGGAGAGGCTCGCCTTCAGCGCCTCCATCAGGTCGATGATCTGCGTCTTCGGCGCTTCGGTCGGCTCCTCGATGATCTCCTTGCCGTCGACCTTGCGCTGGATCTGCTCCAGAATGCGCTGCTTGACGGTGTCTTCGTACTTATTGGGCTTGAAGGTCTCGGTCGCCGCCTGCTCGATCAGCTGCACCGCCATGTCGAGCTCGGGCTTCTTCACATCGACCTTCGGGATCGGCACCTCGTCGATCGAGCGTACCTCGTTGGCGTAGCGCAGCTGCTCCATGGCGAGTCCGTGGCCGAGCGGGCGGATCATGACCAGGTACTGCTTGCCTCGAGCCGCCCATTGCCCGATCGCGACCTTCTTGGTCTTTTTGAGCGCTTCGCCGAGCAGCGTGAAGGCGCGATCGCCGCCCTTATCGGGGCCGAGGAAGTAGACGCGGTCCATGTACATCCGGTCCACCGTGTCGGCGTCCACGAATTCCTGGATATTGATCGAGCCCGTGCCCTTTTCCTCGAGCGCCACCAGCTCGTCTTTGGTGAACTGGACGTACTGCCCCTTGGAGAACTCGTAGCCCTTCACCATGTCTTCCTTCTCGACCTTTTCCCCGTCCTTGGAACAGACGTACTGCTGCTTCAGCCGGGAGCCGTCTTTCTTGTGCAGCCAATTGAAGGAGATCGCGGCCGACGATTCGCCGGCCGAAAACATCTTGATCGGCACGGAAACGAGGCCGAACGAGATCGTGGCGGAGCCGATTGCATGAGCGGGCATAGAGAACCTAGAATAGAACTGGTGCCGGGAAACCGCAAGCCAACCGACGATGCGCTAAGCACTTACCGCGCAAAACGCTCCGCCGATCGCACGCCGGAGCCTTCCGGCGCGGTCGCCGATCAACCGGGGCGACGCTTCATCGTACACCAGCACGCCGCCACTCGGTTGCACTTCGACCTGCGGCTCGAGCTGGAAGGAGTGCTGAAGTCATGGGCCGTGCCGCGCGGACCATCTGCCGACCCCTCGGACAAGCGCCTCGCCGTCCACGTCGAAGATCATCCCATCGAGTACGGCGACTTCGAAGGCATCATCCCTGAGGGGAACTACGGAGCCGGCGCGGTGATCGTCTGGGACCGCGGCCTCTGGGTGGCGCTCGAAGATCCGATCGAAGGCATGAAAAAAGGGAAGCTGCTGTTCGAGCTGCGCGGCTACAAGCTGCGCGGCGTGTGGACCCTCGTGAAGATCAAGAAAGCGGAAAAGGAGTGGTTGCTGATCAAGGAGCGCGACGCCTACGTCTCCACCAATGGCGACAGCTACCCGCCCGGGTCGGTGCTCTCGGGGTTGACGGTCGAAGAGCTGTACCACGGCAGCAAGAAGGCGGCAGAGGTCACGGCCGAGCTCAAGAAGCTCAAAGTTCCGGTCCATGCCGTCCGCGCGGACGACGTCGCGCCGATGTTGGCCGAGACTCGCGAGCAGCCGTTCTCACGCGCCGGCTGGCTGTTCGAGGTGAAGCTCGATGGCTACCGCATGCGGGCGGTGAAGGAGAACGGCAAAGCGCGGCTCATCACGCGCAACGGCAACGACTACAGCGCCGCCTTTCCCGAGCTGATTCGCTCGATCGCGGCGCTGCCCTATGCCGACGTGCTGATGGACGGTGAGCTCGTCATCCTCGACGACGCGGGCCGTCCCAGCTTCCAACGCTTGCAGAACCGCGCGCGCATCGGCCGCGCCCCCGACATCCGGCACGCGTCGGTCGAGAGTCCCGGCACACTCTACCTCTTCGATCTGATGGCGCTCGAAGGATTCGACCTGCGGTCGCTGCCGCTCGTGCAGCGCAAGGCGCTGCTGCGCAAAGTGCTCCCCGAGGCGGGGCCGTTGAAGTACTCGGAGCACTTCGAGAAAGAAGGCGAGGCGCTGTACGACCAGGCGGTGGGAATGGGGCTCGAAGGGATCGTGGCGAAGCAGGCCGACTCCCCCTACAAGAGTGGACGGTCGGATCTCTGGCTGAAGGTGCGCGCCGACAAGACGGGCGACTTCGTCGTGGTGGGGTTCACGGAGCCCCGGGGCTCACGCGGCGGCTTCGGCGCCCTGCACCTGGGCGGCTACCGTGACGGAAAGCTCGTCTACGCCGGCCGGGCGGGGAGCGGCTTCTCGGCGAAACAGCTCAAGGAGGTCTCGGATCGCCTCGAAGAGCTGGCGATCGATCGGCCGGCGTTCGAGGGGCCCGTGCCGGCGGAGAAGGAGAGCCGCTGGGTAAAGCCCGAGCTCGTTGCCGAGGTGCGCTACAAAGAGGTGACCGACGACGGCCTGCTGCGGCAGCCGGTATTCTTGAGATTCCGCGACGACAAAGAGCCGCAGGAGTGCATCCTCGAGAGCGTACCGACCGTGGAGCGCTCGGAGCCGGTCATCGAGCTGGAGTCTTCCCGTTCCGCCCCCAAGAGCGCGGCAATGGAAATCAAGTTTACGAACCTGACCAAGGTCTTCTGGCCCGATGAAGGCTACACGAAGGGTGACCTGATCGAATTCTATCGGGCGATCTCGCCCTGGATGTTGCCCTATCTCACCGAGCGCCCGCTCGTGCTCACGCGCTATCCCGACGGCATCAACGGGAAATCGTTTTTTCAGAAAGACGCGCCGCAATACGCCCAGGACTTCGTGCGCACCGTGACGATCTGGAGCGAAGACTCACAGCGCGAGCTCGACTACTTCGTGTGCGATAACGAAGGGTCGCTGCTCTACATCGCCAACATGGGCGCCATTCTGCTGCACGTCTGGTCGAGCCGCGTCGCCACACTCGAGACGCCGGACTGGTGCATCCTCGATCTCGATCCCAAGGAAGCGCCGTTCACCGATGTCGTCACGGTCGCGCTCGCGGTGAAGGCGTTGTGCGAGGACATTGGCCTGCCGACGGGGATCAAAACGAGCGGCTCGACGGGTCTCCATGTGCTCATTCCATTGGGGCGTCAGTGCACCTATGAGCAGTCGCGCACGCTGGGAGGCCTCCTGGCGCGTGTCGTCGCGAGCCGGCTGCCGGAGATCGCGACCGTCACGCGCCAGGTCCAGAAGCGCGGCGGGAAAGTGTACCTCGACTACGTGCAGAACGGACACGGTCGCCTGCTCGTCGCGCCGTTCAGCGTGCGCCCGCTCCCCGGCGCGCCCGTGTCGACGCCGATTACCTGGGACGAGGTTACGCCGTCGCTCGACATCCGGGCGTTCACGATCAAGAACGTCCCCGACCGGATGAGCGGTCTTCCCAGCGACCCTCTTCTCCCTGTGCTCAGCGAAACACCGGATCTCGTCGATGCCCTCGCGCGCCTGCAGTCTCAGCTTGACGAATAGCTGAAGGCTGATAGCTGATAGCTGATGGCTCCGTCTTCCGAGCACCGCTTCCCGGTCGCCGACTCCGGCGACGTCTCGGCGCTGCTGCTCCAGCCCGACGACGCCCGGGTGCTCTACATCCTGGCCCACGGCGCGGGCGCCGGGATGCGCCATCCGTTTCTCGGCCGGATAGCGGAGGTCCTCGCTCTGCGGGGCGTCGCAACGCTGCGCTACCAGTTTCCGTATATGGAACGCAAGGCTCGGCGCCCCGACCTTCCGGCTGTTGCGACGGCGACGGTACGAGCTGCCGTTGCGTTGGCGCATCGGCTCGCACCGGAGCTGCCGCTCATCGCCGGGGGGAAGTCGTTCGGCGGGCGGATGACGTCCACCGCCCAAGCATCCGAGCCGCTGCCGGGCGTCGTGGGACTCGCCTTCCTGGGGTTTCCCCTGCACCCGCCCGGTAAGCCTGCCGTCACCCGTGGGGAGCACCTCGACGCCGTCCGCGTCCCGATGCTGTTCCTCCAGGGCGAGCGCGACGAATTTGCCGAGCCGCTGTTGTTGCGACAGGTTTTGCGCAGCCTTGGCGCGCGGGCGACGCTGCATCTCGTCAACGGTGGGGATCACTCGTTCAGTGTCCCCAAGAAGTCGGGTCGCAGCGCCGACGATGTATTCGCCGAGTTGGCGACAACGATCGTCGATTGGTCGGCGGGTCTGGTGGGCTGACGCACGGGAGGCGGGGACGAATGGCGAACTGGATTTTGAAAACCGAGCCGTCCACATACAGTTTCGACGACCTCGTCAAACAGAAAACGGCGGTGTGGGACGGAGTGAAGAATCCGCTCGCACTGAAGCATCTGGGCGCGATGCAGCCGGGCGAGGACGTGCTGATCTATCACACCGGTGACGTGAAGGCGGTGATCGGTCTCGCGCGCGTCACGAAGGCCGCCTATCCCGATCCGAAGCAGAAGAACCCGAGACTCGTCGTCGTCGATCTCAAAGCCGGCGCGAAGCTCCCCACACCGGTCACGCTCGCCACGATCAAGGCCGATCCCGCGTTCAAGGACCTCGCGCTCGTGCGCATGGGCCGGCTCTCGGTCGTGCCCGCCACTGCCGCGCAATGGCAGCGATTGCTGCGACTCGGAGGAATGCCGTCATGACTCTGCGATCTGGTTTGGTGCTGCTGCTCTCCGCCGTACTCGTCTCCGGCCTCGCCGGCCAGCGCGGCGCGCGCAAGGCGGCGCCCGCTGCCGCGGCGCCGCAGCCCGCCGACTCGCTCAACAACATCAAGTTCAGGAACCTGGGTCCCTCGGTGGGAGGCGGCCGCGTGACGGCGGTGGCCGGCATTTCCGGCCAGCCGAACGTCTACTACGTCGGGGCCGCGGCGGGCGGCGTCTGGAAGACGACCGACGGCGGCAACTCCTGGGAGGCGATCTTCGCCGACCAGCCGACGGCGTCGATCGGAGCTATCGCCCTCGCCCCCTCGAATCCGAACCTCGTGTGGGTGGGAACAGGCGAAGCGAACATCCGCAACGATATCGTCAACGGCCGCGGCGTGTTCTTCTCTCCCGACGCGGGCAAGACGTGGAAGTTCATGGGGCTGCCGAACGCCGGGCAGATCTCGCGCATTGTGATCGACCCACACGATCCCGACATCGTGTTTGTCGCCGCGATCGGCCACGCCTGGACGCCGAACCCCGATCGTGGCGTGTTCCGCACCGCCGACGGCGGGAAGACGTGGCAAAAGGTCCTCTCCGTCAACGACACGACCGGCGCCTCCGACCTCGTCATGGTGCCCGGCAACTCGCGCGTGCTGTTCGCCGGGATGTGGCAGGTCGTCCGCCATCCGTGGGGGCTGGTCTCGGGCGGCGCAGGCAGCGGCATCTACCGCTCGACCGACGGCGGCATGACGTGGGATCGCCTGGCGACGGGCCTCCCGAAGGGGCCCTGGGGACGCGTCGCCGTCGCCGCCGGACCCACGAATCCGCGGCACATCTACGCGCTGGTCGAGTCGAAGCAGGGGGTGTTGTGGGACTCGCAGGACCAGGGTGATCACTGGACGCGCGTTTCCGACAATCACGCGCTGGCGTCGCGTGGCTTCTACTTCTCGCTGCTGCACGTTTCACCGGTCGACGACAAGAGAGTGTTTTTCTCGTCGTATCAGCTGCTCGAGTCGGATGACGGCGGCAAGACGACGCGCATCATCGATCGCCCCGTGCATGTCGACCATCATGCGTTGTGGATCGACCCCGCAAACCCCGACCGCATGGTGCAGGGGAACGACGGCAGATCG
>DATLVL010000439.1:0-3441 GCA_035577525.1 Gemmatimonadales bacterium
CGAGCAGCAGATGGACTCGACCACCATCGCGGCGGCGCTGCTGCACGACGTCGTCGAGGACTCGGACGTCTTGCTCGACCAGATCCGGAGCGACTTCGGATCGGAGGTCGCCGATCTGGTCGACGGCCTCACCAAGCTGTCGGGGTTGACGTTCCGTTCCGCCGAGGAAGCCGCGGCGGAGAATTACCGCAAGCTGCTGCTCTCGATCGCCAAGGACGCGCGCGTCATCATCATCAAGCTCGCCGACCGGCTGCACAACATGCGTACGCTGGAACACCTGTCGGAGGAGCAGCAGCGCCGCATCGCGATGGAGACGCAGGAGATCTACGCGCCGCTCGCGCACCGCTTCGGGATGGCGGGCATCAAAGCCGAGCTCGAGGACCTGGCGTTCAAGTTCCTCGAGCCCGACGAGTTCCGGGCCCTGACGAAGAAGATCCGCGCGCGCCGCGCCGAACGGGACCAGACGATCGAACGGTTGCGGGTCCCGCTCACCGAGGAGCTGAAGCGCGCCGGTCTCGTCGAGTTCGAGATCACCGGCCGCCCCAAGAACCTCTGGTCCATCCACAAGAAGATGAAGCGGCGCGAGAAGCCGTTCGAGGAGATCTACGACCTGCTCGCGGTGCGGGTGCTCGTGAACTCGGTCGCCGATTGCTATCACGCGCTCGGCATCATCCACCACCAGTGGACGCCGCTGCAGGAGCGCATCAAGGACTACATCGCGAGCCCCAAGTCGAACGGCTACCAGTCGCTGCACACGACGGTGTTCGGGCCGAGCGGCCAGCTGTACGAAATCCAGATCCGCACGCGCGACCAGCACCGCACCGCCGAGTACGGCATCGCCGCGCACTGGCTCTTCAAGGAAGGAAAGGCCCCCGACGAGCTCGACCGCCATCTCGCCTGGTTCCGGCAGCTGCTCGAGTTGCAGCAGGACGCGCACTCCCCGGAGGAGTTTCTCGAGTTCCTGAAAGTTGACCTGTATCAGGACGAGATCTTCGTCTTCACGCCGCGCGGCGATGTGAAGCGGCTGCCCAAAGAGGCGACGCCGATCGATTTCGCCTTCGCCGTGCACACCGAGGTCGGCTACCGCTGCAACGGCGCCCGGGTCAACGGCCGCATCGCGCCGCTGCACCGCCCGCTGAAGAACGGCGACACCGTCGAGGTGCTCACCTCACCCCAGGCGCGCCCGTCGCGCGACTGGCTGGCGCACGTCCACACCGGCCGTGCGCGGCACAAGATCCGGCAGTGGATCCGACAGGAGGAGCACACCCGGAGCGTCGCCTTGGGCAAGGAGATTCTCGATCGAGAGATCCGCCGCCGCCGCCTGGCCACCCCCGACGAGGAGCAGCTGGCGCGCGCCGCCACGACGCTGTCGCTCGGCTCCGCAGAGCAGCTCGTGGCGGTGCTGGGCCGCGGCGACGTCGCGTTGGGGCTCGTCATGCGGGCGCTGTTCCCGGACCTGCCGACCGAGGACCTGCAGGCGCCCAAGCCGACGGCGTTCGGCCGCGTCATCCAGCGCCTGCGGCTGGGGCGGGGCATCCGGATTCAGGGGGTCGACGGCCTGATGGTGCGCTACGCCCAGTGCTGCCAGCCGGTCCCCGGCGACCCGGTCGTGGGCTACGTGACGCAGGGGCGCGGCATCTCGATCCACCGCAGCGACTGTCCCAACCTGCTGCCGCTGTCGGCCGAAGGGGAGCGGCGCGTGGAGATCGACTGGCAGGAATCGGAAGGGGAGACGTTCGTGGTGCGGCTCGTGGTGGCCGGCGAAGACCGGCGCGGGCTGTACGCCGACATCTGTGAGGCGGTGAGCCAGACGGGAACGAGCCTCAGGCACGCCGAGCTGTCGTCGCGGGACGGCGTCGTGCTCGGCCACCTGCTGGTCGAGGTCGAGAACCAGACGCATCTCAACAAGGTGCTGCGCGCGGTGCGCCGCGTGAAAGGCGTTAGGGAGATCGCCCGGCGCGATGTCGGCGCCACCCCCGCTGCGCCGTCCGCCTGATTATTTTGGCCCCATGCCGTTCGAGCTCGTTTCACCTTTCGCCCCGGCCGGGGACCAACCGTCCGCGATCGCGGCGCTGAACGCGGGACTGCAGCACGGCGACCGCTACCAGACGCTGCTCGGGGTCACGGGGTCGGGGAAGACGATGACGATGGCGCACGTGATCGCCGCCAACGCCCGTCCCACCCTGGTGCTGTCGCACAACAAGACGCTGGCGGCTCAGCTGTACGGCGAGCTGAAGTCGCTGTTTCCGCACAACGCGGTCGAGTTCTTCATCTCCTACTACGACTACTACCAGCCTGAAGCCTACGTCCCGCAGACCGACACCTATATCGCCAAGGATTCGTCGATCAACGACGACATCGACGCGCTGCGGCTGCGCGCCACGTCGAGCCTGATGGAGCGGGACGACGTCATCATCGTGTCGAGCGTCTCGGCGATCTACGGCCTGGGCGACCCCGAAGCCTACAAGCGGCTGCTGATGACCGTCTCCGTGGGGGAAGAGCGGGGCAGGGATGCGATCCTCGCCGAGCTGGTGCGCATCAACTACACGCGCAACGACACGGCGTTCGAGCGCGGCACCTTCCGCGTACGCGGCGACACGATCGAGATTCTGCCGGCCTACGACGAGCAGGGTGTCCGCATCGAGCTGTGGGGCGATACGGTCGAGCGGGTCACCAAGATCGACCCGCTCACCGGCAACCCCATCGCCCAGCTGCAGCGGGCCGTAGTCTATCCGGCGACGCACTTCGTCACCGAGCGCCCCTCGGTCGAGCGTGCGGTGGCGGCGATCCGGGCCGAGCTGAAGCAGCGGCTCGGAGAGCTGCGCATGCAGAACAAGCTCGTGGAAGCGCAGCGGCTCGAGTCACGCACGCAATTCGATGTCGAGATGCTGCTCGAGATCGGGCGCTGCACCGGGATCGAGAACTACTCCCGCCATATCACCGGCCGGGCGGAGGGCGAGCGGCCGGCGTGCCTGCTCGACTATTTCCCGGCCGATTTTCTCTGCGTGATCGACGAATCGCATCAGACGCTGCCGCAGGTGGGGGGGATGTACGAGGGCGACCGCTCCCGCAAGCAGACGCTCGTCGACTACGGTTTCCGGCTGCCGTCCGCGCTCGACAACCGGCCGCTGCACTTCGAAGAGTTCATGAGGCTCGTGCCGCGGATCATCTTCGTGTCGGCCACGCCGGGGGACCTGGAGTTCAAGCTCTCCGAAGGCGTGGTGGTCGAGCAGATCATCCGCCCCACTGGGCTCGTCGACCCGGAGGTGGAGGTGCGGCCGGTAAAGGGGCAGGTGGACGATCTGCTGCACGAGATCCGCGAGCGCGCCCGTGCCACCGAACGGGTGCTCGTCACCACGCTCACCAAGCGGATGGCCGAAGACCTGACCGACTACCTGCAGCAGCACGGGGTGCGCGTGCGCTATCTCCACTCGGAGATCG
>DATLVL010000440.1:0-11144 GCA_035577525.1 Gemmatimonadales bacterium
ACGATCGACGCCATCGCCATCACCGTAGCGATGCCGATGACCACGCCCAGGATGGTGAGCCCCGAGCGCAGCTTGTTGGCCTGGAGCTGGTCCACGGCGATGCGCCAGCCCTCGCGCAGGGAATGGATCCGCATCTATTCCTGCCGCAGCGCTTCGATCGGGTCGAGCCGCGCGGCGCGCATCGCCGGAAACACTCCGAAGATCACGCCCACCGTGAGTCCCAGACCCAGCGCCACCGCCACCGACCACAGCGTCACGCGCGCCGGCAGCGGCGAGGCGACTTGCACGAGCCCGGCGAGCGCCGCGCCGGCAGCGAGGCCGGCGATGCCGCCGAGCAGCGACAGCGTGATCGCCTCCGCCAGAAACTGGCGCCGGATATCGCGGCGCGACGCGCCCAGCGACTTGCGGATGCCGATCTCGCGCGTCCGCTCCGTCACGCTCATCAGCATGATGTTCATGATCACGATGCCGCCCACCACGATGCCGATCGCCACCACCGCCGGTACCACGGTGAAGATGACGCGCGTCAGCTTCCCCCAGAACGCCACCAGTCCCGCACCGGTGTCGATCGAGAAGTCGTCCTCGGCCTCGGGACGCAGGCGGTGCGCGATGCGCATCGCTTCCTCGGCGCGCTGCATGCCGTCGTTCACGAGGTCCGCGGCCCGCATTTTGACCGAGATGACCGTCGTCTGCCGGCGGCCGTACATCGATTCGAACATCGACAGCGGCAGCATCACGAACGCGTCCTGCGACTGGCCCAGCACCGTTCCCTTGCGGGTGATCACGCCCTTCACGCTGAGCTGCTCCCCGTGGACGCGGATCACGTGCCCGACGGCGAACGCCGCCGACCCGAACAGCTTGTCGGCGACTTCCCATCCCAGCACCGCGACGGGGCGGCGCTGCTGCTCGTCCACTTCGCTCAACGGATCGCCCGCCGCCAGGGTGTAGTCCTCCACCACCACGAATTGCGGCGTCACGCCGAACACGTAGGCGTCGCTCACGCTCTTGTCGCGCCACTGCACGTCGGCCAGCGGCGTCGGCCAGCCGGACTGCAGCGAAATCGCCTGAGCGTCGGGGAGGGCGCGTTGCACGAAGGGGATGTCTTCGGGCGCGATGATCGGGCGCCGCTGCATGCGCTTCCACTCTTCCTCGTCGATGAACCCGAACTGGATCGGGTCGCGCCGGATCTGGAACGCGTTGATGCCCACGATCGCGCCGGCGAGCCGGTCACGCACGTACGCGTTCATCCCCTGAATCACGGCGACCACGGCGACGAGAAAGCCGACCGAGACGATCACGCCGAGCAGCGTGAAGAAGGAGCGCAGCTTGTGGCTCCACACGGCCTGGAGGGCCATGACGATCGCTTCGGTGAGGCGCATGCTGAAAACTAACTACTCGTATCGAAGAGCCTCCACCGGATCCATCTTCGCCGCGCGACTGGCGGGATACAGCCCGAATCCGACGCCCGTGAAGGCCGACGCCCCGAGCGCCGCGACGATCGACCAGATGGGGACGTGGGCGGGTATCGGCGTGAGGTGCGCCAGCGCGAACGCCACGAGGCCGCCCACGAGCATCCCCGCGACCCCGCCGACCAGCGTCAGTGTGGAGGCTTCCACCAGGAACTGCCACAGGATGGCGCCGCGCGTCGCGCCGAGCGCCTTGCGCACACCGATCTCCCGGGTGCGCTCGGTCACCGAGATCATCATGATCGCCACCACGCCTACGCCTCCCACCATCAGCCCGATCGACGACAGCACCAGCATCACGAAGAAGAACATCCCCGTGATCTTGTGCCACGAGTCGAGCAGCTTGTCCTGCGTGATCAGCGAGAACGTGTTGTCCTGCCCCGGCTTGAGTCCGCGCAGCGAGCGCAGCGTGGCGGTGACCTCGTCCATCGCCTGCTCCTGCGTGTAGCCCGGCGCCGGGGCGACGGCGAGCCGCATCCACCCCTTGAAGTACGGCAGCGTCTTCGCGAACGCGCCGTGCGGCACGCCGGCCCACGGCTGCGTCATGCCGCCGAAGATGTTCGGCGGATCGCGATATACGCCGATCACCGTGAACGGCACGCCGTCGACTTTCACCTGCAGCCCGATCGGATCGCGGCCCCGGAACAGCTGGTCGGCGAGCTTCGTGTTGATCACGACCACCTGCTCGTTGGCGGCGTCCTCCAGGCGCGTGAACGTGCGCCCCGGATAGACGTCGCCGCCGTTCACCTCCACCCACTGCGACGACAGCCCCGACACCGTGATCGACTGAAGGTGCAGGTCGCCGAATTCGACGATTCCCTGCGTCTCCTCGCGCCGCGTCACGTAGCGCACGCTCGGCAGCAGCGCGATGCGGTCCGCTTCGGCGTCGTTGATCGGCGGATTGCGCCGCCAGGGTGAGTTTTCATCGGAGCCGTCGGAGACGTTGACGCCCGCCTGGAAGAAGCGCCACACGAGGAAGGTGCGCGGCGCGATCTGCTCGAAGGTCTCGGCGACGCCCTGGTTGATGCCGCTGATCATCGCCGCGATCACCATCACCACCATGACGCCGATCGCCACGCCGAGGATCGTCAGCGCGGCGCGCGCCTTGTTGGCGCGCAAGCTGTCGATCGCGATGCCGACGCCCTCGAGGATCGGCGTCATGTTTCCTGCCGCAGCGCGGCGATCGGATCGAGCCGCGACGCCCGGCTGGCCGGGTACACGCCGGCGAGGATGCCCACGCCGGCGCCCAGCAGCACGCCCACGACGATCGACCACGGCGCCACCGCGGCCGGCAGCGGCGAGATCGCGGCCACGAGCTTTGCGAGGCCCAGCCCCGTGCCCACGCCCGCCGCCGCGCCGACGGTGGCGAGCGTCGTCGCTTCGACGAGGAACTGCCGCAGGATGTCGCGCCGCCGGGCGCCGAGCGATTTGCGGATCCCGATCTCACGGGTACGCTCGCTCACCGCCATCAGCATGATGTTCATGATCACGATCCCGCCCACCACGAGCGACACCCCGACGAGCCCCGGCAAGGCGACGAACAGGATGCGGCTGATCTTGCCCCAGAAGTCCAGCACCTCGTCCGCCGTCTCGAGCGCGAAATCATCATCCGCCCGCGGCCGCAGCCGGTGCCGGCTGCGCATGACGCCCTCCGCCTCGGAGAGCGCCACCCGCATCTCGTCCTGGGAGTTGGCCTTCACGGCGAGCGCGTCGACCACGTGCGGCGCGTTGACGTAGCGCTTCAGGTCCGACGTCGCCGGCACCACCGCGAACTTGTCGAGCGACAACCCGAACAGATTGCCTTGCTTCTCGACCACGCCGATCACGCGGTAGGGGATGGAGAACAGCTTGATCTCGCGGCCCACCGGCTCGACGCCGCTGAACAGCTTGTCGGCGAGCTCCCAGCCGATCACGGCCACCGGAGCGCCGGCCTGCACCTCCTGCGCGGTGAACGGCCGGCCGCGCTCGATGGTGAACGAGCGGATCGTGAAGTAGTTCTCCGTCACGGCGCTCACCGACACTCCGGTCACGTGCTTCGTGCCGGCGAACAGCGTCGTGAAGGTGGTCGATTCCCACGCCGTCGTGACGGCGACGGTGAGGCCGCGTGCCACCGCCGTCGCGTCGTCGTAGGTGATGCGCGGCCGGCGCCGCCACACGCGCCACGTACTGTCGCTGACGTTGCCGAGCTGCACGTCGGGGAATTGCCGCAACCGGAAGGTGTTGATGCCGAGGATCGTGCCCGCGAACTTGTCGGTCATGTAGCGGTCCATCCCCTGAACCACCGACACGACGGCGATCAGGAACATGACGCCGATGAAGACGCCCACGATCGAGAACGCGCTCTTGAGTTTCTGCGCTCGCAGCGTTTGCAGCGCAAGGCGGATCGCTTCGAAGAACGGCATGGGGAAGTGCTACATGCAGAATGCAGAATGCAGAATGGAGAATTCTGCATTCTGCATTCTGCATGCATCATTCGTAGCGAAGTGCCTCAACCGGATCCAGCCGCGCCGCTTTGCTCGCCGGGTAAATCCCGAACAGCACGCCCGTGAACGCCGCCATCAAGAGGGCGACGACGACCGAGCCGACCGGCACGTGGGCCGGGAAGTGCAGTCCGACCTTGAGGAGGAAGGAGATCAGTCCGCCGGCGAGCATGCCGCACACGCCGCCCGCGAGCGTGAGCGTCGCCGCCTCGACGAGGAACTGCCACAGGATCTCGCGCCGCGTCGCGCCCAGCGCCTTGCGCACGCCGATCTCCCGTGTCCGCTCCGTGACGGAAATCATCATGATCGCGATCACGCCGACGCCGCCCACCATGAGGCCGACCATCGACAGCACGACCATCAGCACGCGCATGATGTACGTCACCTTCGAGATATCGGAGAGATACTGCTCCTGCGACACGACGGCGAAGTTGTTCGGCTGCCCCGGGCGCAGGCCGCGCGAGATCCGCAGCGCTTCGGTGACGTCCTCCATCGCCTGGGCCGTCGACGCGGATTGCGATGGCCCCACGAGGAGGTCCATCCATCCCTTCCAGTAGTTGATGTACTTCACCAGCGCGCCGTGCGGGATGTACACCTCGAACTCGTTGTCCTCGCCGAATAGACTCGGCGGTGGATTGAACACCCCGATCACCGCGTAGGGCATCGCCCCGATCTTGATCGTGCGGTTCACGGGATCGAGCCCGCCGAACATCCAGTCGGAGAGTTTCTGGTTGATCACCACCACCTGCGCCCCGGATTCGTCTTCCGCGGGCGTGTAGGAGCGGCCGGGGTAGACGTCGCCGCCCCCCACGTCCACCCAGTCGGCGCTGCGGCCGTGCACGCTCACCGACGAGGTGCGGCGATCGCCGTACGACACCTCGATGCCGCCCGTGCCCTCGTCCAGCGCGAGGAATTGCACGCTGGGCAGCGCCTTGATCACGTGCGCGTCTTCCATGGTCATCGCCGGGTTGTGGCGCCACGGGCAGTGCTCGTCGGTGTCGTCGCAGATCTGGATGCCGCCGGAGTAGAACCGCCCCACCCAGAACGTCTTCGGGCCCAGCGTATTGAGCTGGTCGCTCAGGCCCTTGTCGAACCCGGCGATCAGCGCGCCGATCACCATTACCACCATCACGCCGATCGCGACGCCGAGGATCGTCAGCGCGGCCCGCACCTTGTTCGAGCGCAGCGAGTCGAGCGCGATGCCGACGCCTTCGAGCAGTGGAGTCATGGCGTCACTCCTGCCGCAGCGCGGCGATGGGGTCGAGGCGGGCGGCGCGCATTGCCGGATACACGCCGGCCACCACGCCGACGCCGCCGCCGACGACGATGCCGAGCATGATCGACGACGGGGCGACGGTGGCGGGCAGGGGGGTCGCCACGTTGAGCAGAATCGAGATGAAGATGCCGGCGCCGATGCCCAGCGCCGCGCCGATCACGGCGATCGTCACCGATTCGGCGAGGAACTGGCGCAGGATGTCGCGCCGCCGGGCGCCGAGCGACTTGCGGATGCCGATCTCGCGCGTGCGCTCGGCCACCGCCATCAGCATGATGTTCATGATCACGATGCCGCCGACCACCAGCGAGATCAGCACCAGGCCGGGGCCGAAGATCATCAGGTAGCGCTCGATCTTGCCCCAGAAGTTGAGCACCCCTTCCGAGGTCTCGAGCGCGAAGTTGTCGTCCTGGCGCGGGTGCAGGTGGCGGCGGCTGCGCATCACCGCTTCCGCCTCTTCCATTGCCTGGCGCATCTCGGGCTCGGAGTTGGCCTTCACCATCAGCGCGTCGATGACCCCGGGCGGGTTCACCTCGCGCTGGATCGGCGACAGGGCGGGGGCCACGACGAACTTGTCGAGCGAGATGCCGAACAGATTGCCGCGCCGCTCCGCCACACCGACCACGCGGTAGGGCAGACCCTTGACGTGGATGTACTTCCCGAGCGGGTCGGCGCCCTCGAACAGGCGATCGGCGAGGTCGTGGCCCAGCACGACGACCGACACGCCCGCCTTGTCCTCCTGCGTGGTGAACGGCCGTCCTTCCTCGATCTTGATGCTGCGGATGTCGAAGTACTGCGTCGTCGCGCCGTTGAGCGAGACCTGGCTCACCTTCTTCATGTTGTATTGCACGTCGCCGCGGTCTTCCGACCACCACGCCGTCAACACCGGCAGGGTCATCGCCGCGGTCACGGCGTTGGCATCCTCGAAGGTGATGCGCGGGCGGCGCGCCCAGGCCCGCCACGTCGAGTCGGTGACGTTGGGCGTGAAGTTGGGGCGCTTGCGCAGGTGGAACGTGTTCACGCCCACCAGGGTGCCCGCGAACTTGTCGGTCATGTAGGCGTTCACGCCGTTCACGATCGACCACGCGCCGATCAGGAACGAGACGCCGATGAACACGCCGATGAGCGCGAAGCCGCTCTTCAGTTTCTGCACCCGCAGCTGCATGAAGGCGAGACGGACCGCTTCCAGGAACCGCACGTCAGGCGGCTTTCAGCTGGTCGGTCGCGACGAGCCCGTCGCGCAGCGTCACCACGCGCGCGGCGTGGGCGGCGATGTCGGCTTCGTGCGTCACCATCACCACGGTCTGGCCCTGGCGGTGCAGATCGCCGAACACCTGCATGATCTCCTGGCTGGTCGTCGAGTCGAGGTTGCCGGTCGGCTCGTCGGCCAGCAGGATGCTCGGGTCATTGACGAGCGCCCGCGCGATCGCGACGCGCTGCCGCTGGCCGCCCGACAGCTCGTTCGGCTTGTGGTCCATGCGGTCCGCCAGCCCGACGCGGGTGAGCGCCTGCGCCGCCTTGGCGCGGCGCTCGCGCGACGCCATCCCGGCGTAGATCAGCGGCAGCTCGACGTTGTGCAGCGCCGTGGCGCGCGGCAGCAGGTTGAACGTCTGGAACACGAACCCGATTTCCTTGTTGCGGATCCGCGCAAGGTCGTCGTCCGCCAGATCGGAGACCTTCTGGCCGTTGAGCCAGTACTCCCCCGCAGTCGGGGTATCGAGGCACCCGATCAGATTCATCAAGGTCGATTTTCCCGACCCCGACGGCCCCATCACCGCCACGTACTCGTTGCGGCGGATCTGCAGATCGACGCCGCGCAGCGCGCGCACCACTTCCGATCCCATGTCGTACTCACGCGACAGCTTGTGCGTGAGGATGACGATGTCAGGGAGCGGCGTGTCGCCGGTGCGAAACTCCTGCGGCCGGCTCACGACGACGTCCGCTTGGTCGTGTCGGCGGGGGCCTTCATCGCCCGCACCGCCGACCCGTCCTTCAGGTCGCGGATCGCCTGGTACGGCCCGGCCACGATCTGCTCGCCTTCCTTCACCCCGGAGAGCACCTCGAAGTATTCGTCTCCGGCGATGCCGACCTGTACCGCCCGGAACGTCGCCTTGCCGTTCGTCACGATGAAAACGCCCTCGGTGTCCTTTTTCTTGCCGACCTGCGACGTGTCGCGCCGCGTCTCCGGCGTCACCGGCGTGTTCTCACGGACGGTGAGCGCGATGATCGGAATCGCCAGCGCTTCCTTGCGCGTGTCCGTCACGATGCGCGCCGTCGCCGATAGATCGGGGCGCACGTCGTGGGGCGGGTTGATGAGCGTGATCTCCACCTCGTAGTCGACCGCGCGGTCGTTCGTGCCCGTGGCCGCGGACGCCGCCGCCTGCGCCAGCAGCGCGCTGTTGGCGATCTTCGTCACCCGGCCGACGAACACCGTGTCGGGGAAGGCGTCGATCGACACTTCGACCGAGTCTCCCAGCTTGACGCGGACCACGTCGGTCTCGTCGACGTTCACCTTGGTCTGGATCACCGACAGATCCGAGACGGTGAGCAGTAACCCCACGTCCTTCGAGAACGTGCCGGGCACCGCCATTTCGCCTTCTTCGACGGCGAGGCGGGTGATGCGGCCCGTCATCGGCGCCACGATGTGCGTCTTGGACAGTTGGTCGCGCGCCGATGACACGCCGGCGCGGGCCTGGTCGACCTGGTGCGCCGCCGAGTTGGCAACCGCTTCGGCGACGTTGGACGCCGTCTGCGCCTGCTCGAGCTGCTCGTCTGAAATGAGGTTCGCGTTCTGCTGCTTCAGCTGCTTGGCCCGCTCCAGCGCCCGGCGCGACTGGTCCCGGCTCGCATTGGCCTGAACGCTCGCCGCCTGGGCCGACGCGTAGTTCGCCTGCGCCCGCTCGAGCTCCGCCTGGTAGATGGTCGGATCGATCTGCAGCAGGAACTGGCCCTTCTGCACCAAGTCGCCCTCGTGGACCGCCAGTTTCGTAATGCGACCCGTGATGTCGGGGCTCACGTCGACCTTGGTCTTGGGCTGGATCTTGCCGCTCGCCGTCACCGCCGCGACGAGATCGCGCCGGCCGACTTTCTCGAAGCGGACTTCCGCTCCGCGCTCGCGCTTGGCACTGGCGCTCAAGACGATCAACCCGCCCACGAGCACGACGCCGACGACGCCGATCGCGACCTTGCCTGCCTTGGACATGTTCGTTCCTTCCGGTTAACGCAACGGCCGGCCGACCGCAGCTTCGAGCTGGGCCACCGCCTTGTGATAATCGTAGACAGCGCTGATGTAGTCCGTCTCCGCCCGCAGCCCCGTCACCTGGGCGTCGAGCAGCTCGAAGAAGGTCCCGGAGCCGACCCGGTAGCGGTCCGTCGCAAGCTGCAGCTGCTCGCGCGCCAGGATGCGGTTCGTGTCCTGGATCGCGACCGACTGATACGCTGTTTGCAGCGTGTAGTAGGCCAGGCTCACTTCGGTCTGCAGGCCCAGCGCCCGCGCCCGCACGCTCTCCTCGAGGTTCTGCTGCGTGGCCTTCGCCTGGGAGACGGTCTGCGACTGGTTGAAGTTGGTCCACAACGGCAGCGTCACGGTGAGGCGCGCCTGGAACGGCTGCGCGATGAAACTGAACGGGAAAATGCGGTTCTGATCGCGTAGTGACTGTTCCGCCGCCGTCGTCCAGACGAATCCGGAGCAGTCGAGCGTCGTGAGCCCGTTGTTTTGCCGGATCGTATTGTTGTCCTGGCACGCGGTGTACTGTTGCTGCGCCCCCAGCGCGCTCTGATTGACCAGGCTGTTGAGGTCGCTGCCGTGCGCGAGCTGCTGTGTGAACCCCGACCACCCCGCCGACACGTCGAGGCTCGGCCCCCAGCTCGAGCTGGCGGATTTCACGCCCCACGACGCTGAGCGCTCGCGCGCCCGCAGCGCCTGCAGCGAGGGGTTCTGCGCTTCCGCCATCGACAGCACGCTGTCCAGCCGCCACGCCGGCGCCGTGATCGGGAACGTGTCGGTGAGCTGCACTGAATCCACCGCCGTGGGGGCGCTCACGCCGATCTGCTCGAACAGCCGCAGCTTCTCCACCCGCTGCGCCGTCTGGGCGCGCAGCAGTGCAACCTGCGCCTGTCCCAGCGCCACTTGCGCCTGTCGCACGTCGATCAGCGTCGCCTGTCCGACGGTGTAGCGCGCCTGCGCGAGGCGCAGGAACTCCTGGTCACGCGCCAGGAGCTGCTGGGCGACGCCGACGTTGTCCCGCGCCTGCAGCACCGTCAGGTACTGCTGCGTCACACCGCTTTGCAGCGTCGCGAGCGCGCCGTCGATGTCCGCGTCCGCCGCCGTCAGCTGCGCCTTGCGCAACCCCGGCGCCGACAACGTCGCGCCCGAGAGCTGCCAGTCGAGCCCGATGAAGTAGCTCGAGCTGACCGTCGCGTAGGTCTGCGAGAAGTTCGACGACAGGAAGCGCTGCGAGCCGGTCCCCGAATAACTCATGCTGCCCTGGGCATTGGCCTGCGGAATGAGTAGGCTCGCCCAGGCGTTGCGGTTCGCCCATGCCGCCGGGCCGCGATTGTTCACCGCCTGCAGGTAGATCGGATTGTGATCCCGGGCGATGCGCAGCGCGTCGGCCAGCGACAGGGTCGCCGGCACACTCTCCTGCTGCTGCGCCGACGCCGTTTGGGCGAGGCCCAGGAGCGCGATACTAAGAAGAAGGCGGTTCATGTGGATCCTTGGCTGGCGACGGTGACGGACCGACGGCGGTTGGGGAACTTCTGGAACCTACCGCAGGACCGTCGCCTATACGGGTACGGTTGTAGTCCGGTTTCGAGTCGAGACGCCTTTGTCGCTACTACGGAAACCTAGCAGCGACAAGGGCTTCCGGGCAGGGTCAACTGGGGAGACGCTCGGCGGTGAGTTTGCGGTCGGGAAGCTCGACTTTCATGAGGCGGCCCCCGTTGCCGAGCCAGAGGTGCACAGGCCCTGCGGGCCCACCGCTGACGAGCACGTGGCGCAGCGTGGCCTGATCGCGGTTCAGTGTCGTAGCCTCGGCGCCGAGGTCTTGCATCGCGACGCGCGCCCGCATGGCGCTGCGCGGGAAGACGACGGTGAGACTCTCGAGGGTAGCCCGGGCGCGCCAGGCGATCAGCAGGTAGGGAGTGAACACCGAGTCGTCGATCACGACCAGGGCGCGGTCGGCGGGCAGCTCGCGGGCGCGCTCCACGCCGGGACTGACGTAACGCAGCGTGAAGCGGTTGCGGTTCGGCTGGCCCGAGATGCGCAACGGAGCCGGACCGCCCGAGACGTTGAACGACAGCCCCAGCGTCATCGAGTCGCGGCCGATCTCGATGACCGGTGCGTACAGCGCCGGCCGTCCCGTTCCAGTCCAGCGCGCGTTGGCATCGAAAAGCCAGCCGCTCGTACTGTCGCCGACGCGCCGCTCCAGCACGCGAAACGTCTCGCGTCCTACTTCCTGGGTATCGGCGCGAATCACGAACGTGCCCTGGTCGATGACGCCGCCGGCACTGGGGGCCTGAAGCAGGAGGGCGAGAACGACGATCATGTGCCCGCCGGAGCGGCAGCCGGTTGGGGAACGGGGGCGGGGGCCACGGCGAGAACTCGCGAGGCGACACGCTCCAGGATGATCTTATAGACGCGCTCGCCCTTGTCGCCGGTCGCGAGCGTCGGACGCCCCAGTGAGCCGGGCGAATGCGCCGGCAGCGGTTTCGTCAGGCCGCGCACATGGCGCGTGGGATCGGGCGGCAGGAAGTCCTGGGCCAGGTCCATGCGGACGAGGCCGGGCGCCAGATAGAGGAGCAGCGAGGTATCGAGCTCGCCGCCGTGCATCGGCGACTCGGGGTCGAGCAGGTGGTCACTCAAATCGAGGGCGAACACGTCCACCGTGAACACACGCGCGCGGTTGGTGCGCAGGGTGCTGAGTG
>DATLVL010000441.1:0-19022 GCA_035577525.1 Gemmatimonadales bacterium
GTGCAGTCGTCGTACAGGTCGGAGCCCTCGAGGGCGAGCCCATACGGGGGTGAACAAATGATCACGTCGGTGCCCAGGTAGAGACTGGGCAGCTGCGCACAATCGGCCTGCACCACGGCGAAGCGCTGCGGATCGTCGAACGGCGACGTCGGCGCGCTGGCCAACAGATCGCGCCGCGCGTCCCGCACACGCTGCGTTCGCCGGTCCTTGATCGTCTGCCGCAGTTGACGGGTCGAGATGCGCGACAGGTCGACGTCGGCGACGAGCTCGCGCTGCTCCCGCGGCTCGAGCGCCCGCAGAACGACGGCCTGGCTCAAGGTTGGATTTTGTCCGGACGTCCGGACATTTTCGAGGACCTCGGCGGCGCCGAGCAGCTCGTAGCCGCGGCGGCGATCGAGACCCCAGCGGGTCTGGCAGTACGCCTCGAAGGTGCGAAAGCCGGCCAATCGGTAGCCGTAGCCATCGCGGATCGACAGCAGCGCGGCGCCGACCTCCCGGAAGGCGTCGATACCGTGCTCAATGACCTGCTCCGCGGCCGCGAGACTCGCGGCGTCCATGTCGACCAGGGCGATCGCGGCCGTCACGCAACTCCCTGATTCAGCATCGACGCCGTCGGGTTGAAGCAGGCCGCGCACAGTCGCTTCGGCGGATCGCAGCGGACGCAGACCTCGGTGACCAGGTCGATGTTGACCGCGATGCTGATGCCTCGCGCCGTGCTCACGACTCCGCCTCGAACTGCTCGGGCGTCTTCGCCCCGCGTCTGCGCCGCCGCCCTTGCTCATGCTCGCTCGAGCCGTTGGTGGCCGTCTGATCGATCTGCCCTGGCATGACCAGCTGCAGCGCAACCGCCTTCACGTAGCGCTCGTGCTCGTCGGGCTTCCAGAAGCCGTGCCGATAGAGCACCTCTCCGAACTCCTCAATGTCGTGCCCACGCAGTCCCCAGCGGTAGTCGTGCTCCGACTCGTCGTACGTGTCGGTGCGCTGATCGAATCGCCGCCAGAAGGCAGGCCGCTGAGACTCGTCTTTGACGAACAGTGCGCAGTGACACAGTTCGTGGTCGACCAGCGCAACACGCGCGGCCGGAGGCAGCACCAGCCAGGCGGTCTCATCGATCAGAATGACGAAGTCCGGACCTTGCTCAACCCCGTCCAGTCCGGATGCCAGGAAGCGCTGGAGCGACGACAACTTCGCCGCCGAGCCGAGACGCACCCGATCACAGCGCCTCCGTCGCTGGTCGGTGAAGATGTACAGAATCTGCGCCTCCGACAGGTGCTGGTGGTGTTCGCCGATCAGTTGCCGAGCGATCTCGTGCGCCTCGCTGGCGACGCTCAAGGTTGCCGTCATCAGGCAGCCTCGAAGTTAGCCGCAAAGTAGTCAGCCGCGACGAGCCACTTATCGGCATGGTTGGCGGGATTGCGCGCGATCTTGTCGCCCGATTTGGGCGACCCGACATCAAGGTCGGGCCTGCTAATAGAGACATCGGTCATGTCGAAGCCTGGCTCCCAGTCCGCCATTTCAGCGATTTCAGCGATCTGAGTTCTGCGGTAGCGGAGGAACTCAACGCCCATCAGGCAGACTCTCCCTTCGGTTTCTTCGGGTGCTCGGGTCGCCGTCGGCAGGTCCTCCAAGTTGGGCGCGTTGGGCCCCACCCTTATGTCGACCCTTCGCACGCATATCGGCGTTGTTGTCGGCGATGGTCCCCAGGAATAGGTCGTCAGGCCAGATGCATGGCCGGTTGTCGCAACGGTGCAAGACGGCGATGTGCGGCAGCAATGGGCCGCGCAGGCACGGGTGGTTGCCTCGGGAGAGTTCCCACGCGAGCTGGTGGGTCCGCTTTGTACCGCGCGTTCCGTCGCGCGTTGAGCCTGTCTGGATTACCCCGTAGCCGTGAGAAGTCGCGCCCTGCCACTCGCGGCAGCCTGCCTCGGTGGTGACCGTGTTGCCGAGCAGGCGCTCCAGCGTCCATTCCTGCGGGATCTTCCCGTAGGGTCGGGTCTCCACTCCCGCGATCGCCAGCCGGCGCCTAATTGTCTTCTGGCTGGTGCCAAGTGCACGCGCGATGACCTTTGTGGATTCGCCGCCCAGATAACGTCGCGCGATATCAGCGTCCTCCAGGTCGGGTCGGAACACGGTCATGCGGGCTTCCCCGGACGTTGCCTACACGTGCGGAAGTGATTGGTCCCGGTCCGCGTGCCGTCAGGCTTGATGTCGAATGGCGCCCGGGCACCGGTGGCTGCCGTCCGGCCCCACCAGATGTCGGCGCGACAGAGCTCCTGGCGGCACTTCGTCGCTGGCGTGGCGCTCCGGCTCAAGATGATTTCAGCGTCCGCGGGGAAGTCGCGCCAGGCCACTTCGCGCGCGGTCAGGTGTTCAGAAGTCGTCATCGGAATCGTCCCCGTCGTCGTCTGGGTCGCCGAGGTCCTGCTCGGCCTCGATGTCCTCGCCGTTCTGACCGGTCGGCCGCGCGGCGAGCTCGGCCTCGCGTTCAGCCTGTCGGCGCGCGTAGACCGCCTCGCGTTCAGCGCGGATCTTCTCGGCGCAGGCCTCGTGCTGGTAGGAGTCCTCGTCGCCGAGCGGCTCGCCACATTCGCCGCAGATCCGCTTCGGTGGGTTGAGTGCGCGGCGGACGCTCAGCGATTCAGAGTCCTTGAGCTCGGCGATCGCCTGGCCGCGCGCCCGGGCGATGACCTGGCGCACGACGTCGTCCGGATCGTCGCCTTCGTCGAGCACCACGACGTACTGCGCCGCGGCTTTCTCGGAGCCGTAGTTCCCGTCGTTGACGCGCTTCTCAAACTCGACCATCACCTGGCTGACTCTCATGCCAGGAAGGTCTCCTGCTCGCGCGCGAGCTTCTGGTCCAGGTCGTAGTTCCGGATGCGCTCCTCGAGCTCCTGGTTGGCGGCCTCGACGACGTCCAGCGACGACCTGGCGTTGAGCGTCGGAAAGCCGGTGAGCTTGCGCTTCTGCGCCTCGGCGACCAGCTGGCGATTGCGCTGCCAGCCGGCGATCCTCGGCCGCTCGGGCGCCGGCGCCGCGGGCTCGAGGACCTCGCCGGTGTCGACGTCGCGTGGCGCGGCCACCTCGGCGTCCGTGGGCGCCGGCGGACCCTCGTCGAAGACCTCCGCATAGCTGCGCGGACCACTGGCGTCTGGACGACGCGGCTCGGCCGGCGGGGCCTCACCGCGTCCAGGCAGCTCCGGCGAGGCGGGCGCCGGGGCCGGTAGGTCGTAGAACGTGCTCGTTTCCTCGCTGCCCATGATCTCGGAGTAGCGACGGGCCAGCGCGACCTGCTCGGTGCGCCACTCCTGGTCGATCGCGGCCAGCTCGAGGTCGTTGGTCTCCTCGGGGAATGCCCGCTTGAGCGCGATCGCCTCGGCCGTCTTACCGAGCATGTGCGCGGCCTTCGATTCCCAGAAGGGAGCCAACTTTTTGGCGCCGGTCTTGTTGCCGTTGCGGTCGTACTCGTCGACCTCCTGCCGCCACTCCTTCCAGGTGGCGACGGCCCAGAGGTAGTCTTTCCAGCCCCTGCGCTTGACGCCGACCTTCGCCGCGGCGGGCGGACCGTCCTCGAGCCACATCTCCTTCCAGACGCCGTCCGGGCCGCAGTACAGATACGGCGTGGCGCCGCCGTACTCCCTCGAGCGCTGCGCGATCAGGCGGAGTCCGTCGATCGACACCTGCGGCGTCATAACCTCGCGGCGGAGCTTCGAGTCGTAGCGCTTGATGAAGTAGATCTGGGCCGGCTTGACCAGCGGGTCCAGTCTCGAGCGCTGGCAGACCAGCCCGATGTGCTCGAGCTCGGCGTCGGTCATTGGCTCGCGCCAGCCGCGGCCGATCTGTTCCTTGAGCAACTGCAGGCGCTCTTCGCCAAACACCTGGAGCGCGATCGGGACGTTGGCCGGGTTGATGACGGCGAGAGCAGTCTGGTTCTGGGCGGTGGTCACGAAGCATCCTCCAGGAGCTGGTCGTCGATGCGGGCGATGACGAAAAAACTGCGGGCGCACTCGCCCCAGTCGTTGATGAGCTGGCACTTGGAGTGGCGGTCCCCGTCGAACAGCGAGGCGATGTCGAAGTCCTCCGGCACCCGGCGCTCCGGAATGAGCAGGTACGTCATTCGCGCGGCACCACCACCGGCGCGGAGCTCCACTCCAGGCCTGGGCCATACTCGAAGCCGTCCTCGACGCGCACCACCTCGGGCTCCGAACCGCCCGGGAAGCGGACCCACCAGTAGCCGGCTTTCGTCGGCGGCGTGGTGGTCCAGAGCAACGGTCGGAAGTGGACGTCGCCGACCTGGCGCCGCTCCCACTCGTTGTCGTCGAGGGCTGGCGGCACGAACTGCAACCTGGAGTCGTCGTCGACGTCGTCAGCTTGCAGTTCTGGCACGAGCTCGTCGAGCGCGCGGGGACGGAAGAGCATCAGCGGATTCACCAGCAGCTCCAATTCCGGGGTCCATAGCCCCTCGAGATGAGCCAGACCGCGCCAGCCACATTGGCTTCGCTGTCCCAGTAGTCGAAGCCCGCGGCCGCGCTGGGCGTGAGCCAGAAGATCGAGTGCGGGCCCGGCACGAACTGGAAGACGCCCACCTCGCCCATCGGTCCGCGACGCGCATCGTTGATCACGGCGACGTCGAAGTGGTCGGACTCGCAGGTTGCGACTCGCTCGCTGCGAGCCACCAGGTCGGCGTACGGGAAGTCAGGCGTTGCGTATTTCGACGCATAGGCCGAGATCCAGTTGTGGACGTCGGTCGGCGAGTACGACTCAGCGTGGGCAGTAGTGACCGCGAGCTCGGCGCTGATGATGAGGCACACCCAGAACAGCACGATGAGCCAGAACCGCACGCCAAGCGTCTTCACACGCCCACCCCACACCCGTCGCAGACAGGCCGCGGGACGCATGTGCAGGGACGCGTCTGGACATGCGCGCAATCGCTGTCAGGCGCGCAATCGCCGTCAGGGCACGGCAGGCTGACGCCGATCGCTCGGTGCCGCTCGCAAACGTGCAACTCCACTTCTGCCTGGCCATCAAAATGGACGTGGAAGCTCGCCACTCCGGAATCGCCATGTCGGCGCCACCAGTCCTCGGCGGTCGCGGGCGTGTCGACCTGGCCGCAGCCCGAGCACGTCATGCTGCTACTCCCAGTACGCGCTTGACCTCGGCTTCCTGATTGGGGAACCAGACATAGGTCTCGATTCCGCACTCGCGCAGCCACACAAGCCAGCCGCCCTGCTCACGCCGCAAGCGCCCGCCAACCGCCTTGAGTTCCGCGGCGATCGCGCGTCCATTGCGAACCAAAAATAGATCGGGCCAGCCTTCGGGGCTGCGGCGCGAGTTGTAGACCACGTGGATGTGCCAGCCTTCACGCTCTGCCCAGCGGCGCACCTGGGCCTGCCAGGTTGCTTCGCTGACGTGGTCGAGCAGGACCTGGCGGCCGGCCGACACCGCCATCAGACTTCGACCTTCGGCCGCGCGCGCCACCTGCCGTCACACACGCGACACCGCCCGTTCGCCACGTGCGGTTTGTCCGTCGTGCCGCAGTCGATGCAGCGCGGGTGGTGCAATGACCAGGCGCCGGCGGGCTTCGGCCCGCTCTTTGCGCGCTTGGGGGGGGGCGTCTGCAGTACTGGCGCTTCCACGCCGATCTGCTCGAGCAGCTGACCGATGACCCGCGCGCTATTGCGCAGACGCATCGCCTCGGCCTTGAGCTCGGCGACCTGGTCGTGGATCTTTGCCTCGAGCGCCGCGGCCTTCGTCTCGGCCTCGGCCGCGCTGGCGGTGAAGCCCTCCAGCAGGGCGCGCGTGGTCTCGAGCCACCGATGGGTCGGCCTGGAGCTGGGCAGGCGGAACCGGGTCAGGTCCGGCGCCAGCGGCGCGGAGTCCGCTGCTTCGTGGCGGTGTCGATCGAGGGCGTGCTCGAGCACAACCTGCTGTGCCGGCCCGGTCAGATGTGCTTGGCGCACCGCGGCAACACTCCTGGACGCGTCGAATGGCGTCGCGGCAACTCGGTACGCTGCCGACGGCGAGCTGTGGGTCAGGTGGTTATTGCGGTCGACCTGCGCCTGGGTGGTCGTCTGCACTGCCTGCTTGCCGCACTTGAGGCATCGGCCAGTCTGCGCGTCGGCCTCGCCCTCTTCACCGCAGCCGACGCAATACACGTCGGTGACCCGACCATTGGCGGCCATCACCGCACCGTCGCCTGCCACTGGCGCGCCTGGAGCTCGACGAGCTCACGTTGTCCTCGCGCATAGCCCGCCAGCGCATCGCCGATGGCGTCCGGCAGCAGCCCGTCGGCGTAGGACTTCACTTCCAGGTCCACCCCACGCGCGCTGGTCTTGATCGTGGCCGAGCTGCGCGACTCGCCCGCGGCGGCCCGGGCGGTCAATGCCTTGAGCTCGGCCAGCATCTCCTCGAGCAGCTGGGCCACTGAAACGAGCACCGCATGGTCCGAGCGGATCTGCACCCGCTTGGCTTCGGCCAGCACCTCGCCCTCGTCGACAGGTTGTGCTGAGTCTCGGTACATCGGGCTGGACGGCGGCGGATACTGGCCGAAGCTCACGATCCTCCCTCCTCGACAGCGGCATCGACGAAGGTCGCCGCCATCGCGACGACGTAGAAGACCGGCTCCAGAAGCCGCAGCACCAGATCCGGCAGGGCCGCGTCGAGGACGTCGGCGACGACCAGGACACGCTCGAAGGCCATCACGGAACAGGTCTCCTGAGCCCGTAGCCGTCGGCGAGCTGGCGGCCCAATCGCCGCAACAGCAAGGCGTCACTGACGACGTAGGGCGCGTTGTTTGGGTTCACGGTGGGTAGCTTTGGTACGGGTAGACTCGTGGTGTTCTCGGTGGGCATATCTCGCCTTCCTTGAATGGAATGGGCGGCTGGGATCGGCCGCCTGTTTCGTTTGGTTCAGGAACGCCGGCGGCGTGGCCGCTGAACGATCAGTGCGGCGACCAGCGTGATGGCCAGGATGCCGAGGACGGCCCAGCCGATCAGGCCCCAGGGCATCAGTCCTCGTCCCCGCTGGCGATCCGGGCGCCCTTGAAGAACGCGAGGGTCAGCGCGAGGACCAGCAGCCAAACCACGATGCCGCCGACCACGATCCAGGGGTTCACGCGACCAACTCCGCGTCGGGCTCGGGCTCTGGCACGATCGCCGGAATTGCCGCCGGCCTGATGGCGCTGACGCGCACCCGCAGTGCCCGCGCGACTTTGGTGTGAAACCCGGCTGGTGCCCTCCGTCGGCCAGCGAGGATGTGGTTGAGCAACGACGCGTCCATTCCGATCTCGGCCGCCAACCAGGTCTGTTTAACGCCCCGACCCAGGAGCAGCGCTCGCAGTTCGTCCATCGCATCGGACTATATGACCGAGGGGTCAGACTGTCAAGAGCATATGTCAGATTGTCAGACATCCTTGACTGACTGAACGGTTGCCCGTACAGTGCCGAGCAGAATGACGCTCTTTGACTACCTGAAGGCGGAGCTTCGGGCGCGCGACTGGTCGATGACCGATCTCGCGCGTAGGGCGGGGTGTTCCAAGCAGATCGTTTCGCAATGGCTGGCCGAGGACGAGGTCGAACGCATCATCCCCGGCCCAAAGTCGTGCCTGAAGATCGCCGACGCCCTGGGGCTCGATCCTGATTACGTCCTCGAGCTTGCTGGCCATCGGAAGCCCCGCGAACAGGCCGCAGCCCCGAACCCGCGACTCGCCGCATTCATTAGCTGGGTCGAAACCGCATTCCACGCTATGACCGCGCAAGAGTGGGACGTGCGCGAGCCTGCGGGCCGCGCGCTTTTTTCTGTGCCGCCGACCGACGCTTCCACACATCGCACGCGTGACGCTAGGGCTGCGCGACGCCCTGTAAACAACCGCTCGAATCCAGACGATCCGACGCTCGACGACACGCTTCAATCTCATTTGAAGGGCCTGCACCCACTCAAAGCGGTCCTCGCGATGAGTTCGTGACGCCGGGCAGTTGTTACCTGATCGAGCCGGTATCGGTTGATGACTGAACGCTCGGTCGCCGTGTTCAATGGTCAGTCCCGAGAGGCCCGGCCCACCGCGTCCGGCCGTACCCCACGCGACGGTAGTTCAGGGGAGAGCAACCACCGTCGCGGCCCGCGTAGTCGCACGCGACGAGAGGGGCGCCTTGTGCATTTGGCCAATGCGATCGAGTGTTTTCTGCTCCTGGCCCAGACGGAGCGGCGGCTTGCGCCGAGGACGGTCCTGCTTTACACGAAGGCACTCGCGAAACTCCAGGCCTTCGCCATCTCGAAGGGGCGCGCGCGCGTGGATGATCTCAGCCCCAACCTGCTCCGCGCCGCGGCGGCGTTCGAGATGGATTCGACCGCCGACCACGTAACGCGCGCGACGAATTGGCGCGGCGGCGAAGGGATGGGCTCCTGCATGGTGTCGGCCACGCGAACGATGGTCCGCAGGTTGGGCGAGGAGTACCCCGATCTGCAGCTGCCAGACCTCAGCATGGTCAAGGCGCCGCGGGTGCCGAAACGGATCCAGCCGCGCCTTGAGAACGGCGAGTTCGCGCAGCTCGAGGCGACGCTAAGACTTCGGCTCTTACGCGATCGCGTCCCCCGCTTCCTGATCGCCCGCGACCAGGCGATCCTCACCCTGCTCGGTAACACCGGCTTGCGCGCCGAAGAGTGCTGCAACCTGAACGTCGAGGACGTCGACCTGGACGAAGGGGCGGTCCGCGTCCAGCACGGCAAGGGCAACAAGTGGCGCATCCTGACGATCGTCGATCCCGATCCCGCCGAGCGCCACGGCGGCGAAGTTGTCAGGGCACTCGGCGACTACCTGCGCTACCGCGAACGCATTTTTGGGCCCGGTCGCACCGTTGCATTGTGGTTGACCCCGCACGGCAATCGGCTCAACCCCCACGGGTTACGGCAGATGCTGAGTGCCCTCTGCGAGGAAGCGGGCATCGATGGGAACCGCCCACCGCACGCGTTCCGCCGCGCGTATTTCACTGAGCAGTACAGGGATCAACCACTAGCCCTCCCCGTGCTGGTCGAACGCATGGGCTGGGAAAGCGACACGATGGCCAAGGTTTACACCCGCGGCGTCGACGTCGAGCTGGCGCGGCGAATCCCGCTACCGCTGCAGAGCAAAAAGTGGCGCGCCCGTAGCCCGAAGGTACTGCCGGCAAACCGTCCCCTCCTGCCGATCATGGAAGAGGACGTAGGCCTGGAGAGGTATGCGAATCACGACCGCCCCTCGCCCGCCGTTGCAGGAAAGACGAGGGAACGGCCGCTTAGCAGAACCCCGAAAGGCCTGCGCCCCTCACGGTATCCGCCCAACGGGCGTTTGCAAGAGGGCCGTTCTTAGAGTTAGGCGCAAAAAAGAGCCCCGCCCCCTTGCCTGCGAATGCAAGCACAAGGGCGGGGCTTCTCTGCCCCGAGACAATGGCGAAGCGGGGCAGCCGGGCGAGCTCAGGGGCGCAACACCATCGGCGGGGCAGGCGGCTCTGGCACCATCACGGTCGCGTTCGGCGCGATGACGTTGGCCACCTGGGGCGCGAGCAGCTTCTCGAGGGCGGTCGCGAGGCCGCCGAGCAGGCCGATGGCGAGCAGTCGGTAGTCCGGCGTCGGGCTGCTCAGCACCGCGGTGAGCACGGGGATCTCGGTAATCACCAGGCCCAGGACGAACCGATACGCGAGAGCCTGTTGTTGTGGCGTCATACGTTCTGCTCCTTGCTCCGCCGCGCCGCATTCAGGGCCGCCTGGACCCGTGTCCTGAGGTTCATCACCCTGAAGGGCTTGCGAATGAAATCGGCCGCACCCAGCCGACGAGCCAGGGCCCGATCGACCTCGTCATCGCGGGCGCTCAGCACGATGATCGGGACCTCGCTTGCTCGACGTATCGCTGCGATCAGCACCAGGCCGTCACTGTCCGGGAGCATCAGATCCAGCATCACGAGGTCAGGCTGCGCCGTGTCGACCTGGGAAAGTGCCGACAGACCGTCAGGCGCGTAGATTGTCCGGTACGGCGCCAGGGCCAGCTCCAGCAGGCGCACCATCGAACGGTCATCGTCGACGATCAGGATCGTTGGCATGGCGCGCATCCGATTGTGCAATCGTCATGACAGCCGCTTGAGGCCGAGCGCGTCCGCGAGCTCGAGCAGCCGGCCGCTGGCCACCCAGCGATCGCCCGGACAGTTGCGCCGCGACGCAGGTGAGATGTCGGCATGCCGCAGCAGCCAGGTCATGCCCGGGTGGGTCGCCTGCATGGCCTTCGCCTCGGCGAGCACCGCGTTGTACTGCAGCTCGTCGACGGGCATGGTCGGGTCGCCCAGGTCCTCGGTCTCGATCGACAGCGTGAAGTTGTTGGGATTGGATGCCCCGCCGATCTTGGCCCACAGGTTGCCCGGCTCGAGGATCCCGTTGGCCCAGGCGCGGTCCTCGAAGCGGACATAGCGATGCCGCTCGCCCTGCAGCCCGACGCCCGTGTGCGCGCTGACCTGGCTGGATGGGTTGGCGAACCAGCCATCGGTCCCCGCCAGGCTGCCACCCATGGTGTGGATCACGATCGCGATCGGCCGCAACCCCTGGCGGCCGGGCCAGAAGTTCGGCGAGCCCTTCCAGACTGGCTCGGGCAGCACCAGCGCGGGCTGGGCTACCCGAAGTCGAAAGGGGCGACATCAATCGTCGTCTGCCCTCCCTCGAGAGCGACGACGGTGCCCGCGGCGCCAGTCCCGGTGAGCTTACCCTCGAGGATCTGCCGTAGCGCCAGGGTCTGCAGCGCCTGCTGGGCCTTGACCTGCTCGAGCTCGGCCTGGAACTCGTCGATGGTCGGCATCAGGTCATCCTTGCCACGGCGAGCGCGCCGATCAGGCCCAGCACGAGGCTGGGGCCCTGCAGCACCGACAGGACGATGACCAGGACCAGGACGATAATTGCGATGACAAAGCCGAGCGACATCGGCTGAAACGGTGCGGGCATCAGGGACTCTCCTCCAGGAACTCCTCGGCGGTGAACAACGCGTGCAGCCAGCGCGCAAACTCCATGTGGTCGAGCCACTTCTGATCGGTAGCCAGGGCTGAATGGCCCGGACAGCGCGCGGTGGTCCCGCCTGTCTCGGGATCGATCGTGCAGGTGCAGTTGCGGCTGAGGGCAGCTAGCAGTTCGGTACGCGCCTGCACGGTGCCATGGAAGGTGACCGGAGTCATGCCGGGTGACTCATGGCCAGCAACCGCGTGACCTGGGCTTGTTCCCACGTGGTATGCACCTGCCTACAGTGCGGCCAACATGAGGGTCCCACATGATTGACTACGAAACGCTCGCTCGGGGCCCCAGTGTGGTGCCCCTGCAACTGCATCTTGAGGCGCTGCGCGAGGCAGATAAGGCCCTCGAAGCGGAACGTGACCGGCGCTATGCCGAGGTCAACATCGAGCGCGAGAAGGCGCTGAAAATCAAGGAGACCGCCGACCTGGCCGCGCTCGGCCTGGCGCGCGAGATTCAGGACTACAAGGATGGCAAAGCCGACAACATCCGAGAGCAGAACGCCGGTGAACGGCATCTGTACGCGACGAAAATCGAGATCGACAACCTGAGCACCACCTTCGCCGTGCTCGTCAAACCGCTGTCGGATTACGTCGCCGGGCAGCAGGGCCGCACCGTCGCCCAGGCAGAGGGTTTGCAAGCGACGCGGTGGACGCTTGGCCAGATTGCCCCGACGGTCGGCATGGTCCTCGCCGTGCTCAGCTTTGCGGGTATCGAGCTCGCCCGCATGCTTGGTCATTAGTCGGGCAGTCGCGCGACCGTGGTGACCACGGCCCGCCCGGCTCGCTCGAGCGCCTCGCGGAGCAGCGCTTGCCAGTGGCGTGAGCAGCACGGCACGCCTTCGACCAGCCGCCAGGCGGGCCGGGTGCAGAGCCGTGCGCCGCGCTGATAGGCACACGCTAAAGGCACGCCGTTTCGGCGAGATGCATGCTGGGCACCTGATTTCAGCCCGCGGGCCACTCCTCGACCAGGTCGAAGGTCTGGCCGTCGGCACCCAGATGGGCGTACGGGGGCCAGCCGATGTTCTGCAGCAGCCAGTCGTACTTGCTGTCGTCGTCGATCGTGGCCGCGTTGTAGTCGGGCGGGAATGCGGCCCGATCGTCGTCGGTGAACGGGCCGAAGCCCACAACACACTGGTTGTCGCTCTGCAACAGCACGTCGAAGCTCATGGGACGATGCTCGCGACCTGCCACCGCTGCGCGCCCTCGAGCGCGGTGACGTGGCCCTTGAGGTGGATGATGGTGAGCACGGCTGACTTGCCCGCGGTGAACGCGCCGCACGGGCAGCCGAGTCGGATGACCATGCGAATGAACATCTCCTGTACGCTGCGCGGGGCCGCACCACCGCCGACGGGGTGGGTGCTGACCGACCCGCAGCCCGGAAACGGACACGCGATGACTGCCGTGCGGTAGTCCGTTGAACCGTCCATCTGGGTGCCAAACGAGATGTCGGTCGCGGCCACGTGGCCGGTGTGCGCGCCGCCAGGGGCGTCGTCGTGGACAAGATCGAAGCCTCCGCCCGCGGGCTTGAAGTCCAGAACGTAGATGCTCATGGGTTAGCTTCCAGCGTGAAATTGCCAGCGGTGTTCTGTGAGGTGAACTGGCCCGCGCCAGTGACCGCCACCTGATACCCGAAGCCGGCCGTGCCGACACTCAGCATGTTCGGCTGGCCGCAGTTGGTGGCGCCCCAGGTGCCCACCTTGGTGACGGTCGCCGCGACCGGCTTGACCACCTGAAAGCGGATCGGCACCGTGGCATTGCCGGCTCCGCTCGCCATGCCCTGCAGCACAACACTTGAGTCAGCCGCGACCCCAACCAGCTCGTAGTAGCGCTGGCACCGCGCCAGGTCATCCGCCGGGTTCAGCGGCACGTAGTCGGCGGCGACGGAGCCCGGCACCAGCATGGCGTTGTCGAGGTAGGCGGTGCAGGAGGCGGCGAACAGAAAGGCAACCGTTACTGTTGCTGGCGAAGCCCCGACTGTGGCTGTGACGGTGAGTGTCTCGTAAGTAGTCCCGACGTTAGAGGTGCTATACGTCCATGCTGAGCCGTTGTGAACGCCGATACGGACCGACCCGATCACGCTGGACTTGACGCGCCCAGAGAATGACACGACCCGGTTCGACAATTGATAGCCGTCAGTTGTCTTGAGCGCCTGACGTACGTCAAAGGCACCGCCCCCGGTGCCCAGCACGAACACGCAGGCCGCACACGCCTGGGAGCCTCCGGCGGTATCCACATTGGCCGTGTCTTTGGTAATCGAAATCGTGTCCGTCCCTGAAGGACTGATGATCCACCTGTCAGCCAGGTAAGCGGCGGCGGCGGTGAATGGCCCGTTGCCCCGCTGCCACACCTCGAACCCGCCATTGACCAACTGGTTCGCCCGCGCCATGTCGGCGGCCAGACCCGCGTTCTGGATGGTCAGGCCGTCGAGGCCGCCGGTATGGCGGTGGACGTCGAGCTTGTTGTTGTTGTTGCTCACGTAGGTGTGAACCGCGACCTCGGCGTTGTCCGCGTCGTCGGGGTTCTGCAACTGCATGTTCGCGGTGAGGCTGACCATCAGATGCTCGCCAGTTGGGCCACCGTGAACGGCGCGAGTTGCCCGACGGTGAGCGCGCTCAGGCCGCTGACGGTGCCCACCGCGCCGCGCTGGACCTGGATAACCGAGCGGTTCGCACTAATCCGGATGACGCTCATGGGGCATACCGCTCCTGTATGGTGACGTGGTCGCGGACGTAGACGGGCGCCGCGCCGATGGTGATGGCCATCTCGATCTCCCACTCGCCGGGCTCGGCGACGTCGCCCGCGACGGGCGAATAGGTGAAAGTGCCGCCCGTCGCGCTGGTGATGGCGAACACCCCCGTCATCGTGATCGCGCGGGCATCCGGCCGCGTGTACAGCACGCCCGTGAACGTGGCTCCGGTCAGCACGAACGGCGTGTTGTCGTCCTGCACGAGGACGAAATTCCAGATCGGCCTGGTGCTGCCCTGGACGATCGGTCCGATGGCCATCAGCCCACGCCCACCGCGGAGACCTGAATCAAGGTGCGTCCTCCCGTTTGCTGCCCGGCCTGCTGCAGCACCTCGGTGGCGTCCAGAAACAACACCTTGTCGTACAGTCGGCCGTACGGGTCCTCCATGCGCCGCGTGCCCTGGCCAGTGCCCGCGGCCGTCGTCAGGAACTCACGCGTGCTCTGCGCGCCCAGGCCCAGCATCTCGCCCAGATCAGCGGCGCTCAGCCCGTCCTCGGCCAGCACGGTGAACGTGATCTCCCGCATCGCCGCGCCTTTGATGTGCCGCATGGCGTACGCCACCGCGTGCGCCAGCAACAGCGGGCTGGCGGTGCTCGACGAGTTGGTCAGCCGCAGCCGCCGCGCGAGCTGCTGACTGGTCAGGCCGCGCGGGTAGGGCAGCGTACCGGTGTCGTACAGCCGCCCGAGCGGGCGCCAGCCCAGGCCGTCGCGCGAGTCCCAGAGACAGTCGATGTAATCACCCGGGCGGTTCTGGGCGAACGTCTGCGACTCGAGCAGCCAGGCCTTGGGGTGGACCGGGTAACTGCCGTTGGCCAGGCTGAAGTAGAGATCGGCGCTGGTCGAAACGTCGTAGGCGTACGTCGGATCGGCCGCGGGGTTGAAGGTGCGCGCGAGTTGCACGCGCGCCACGTTGTTGCCAGTGGTGGTGCAGAACAGTTGCGGCGAGCCCGCCGCGCCAGGGTCGTACGCGGCCAGTGCGGTGACGGTCTGCGAGCCGTCGCCGATGGTGGCCAGGCTGCCGTGCCACTCGGGGTCCGGGCCGCCGTCCGTCTTCTTGCGCAGCGGGTCGGAGCTCTTGAAGAGCTTGTAGCCCGAAGGCGCCGAGACCACGCTGTACAGGTGGTGGCGGGTGCCGACGCAGGCCACGTGGCGGCCGGCGCCCCACGGCCAGTCCCACTCGCGCATGCTTTCGATACCGACGCTCTCGTAGACCACGAAACCCGAGGCCACGTCGCCCTGGATCGCCATCAGCCGCGCGGAAAACGGAATGAACACCGCGTCCCGCCAGAAGCACGCGCCCACGCCGTTGCCGGAACTCCGCGCGCCCATGTAGAGCGGCTGCACGCTGATCGGGCTGGCGGTGAGGTCGACGGCGAAGACCCCATCCTCCTTGCACACGATCAACGTCTGGCCGAGCGTGAGCAGGTTCGTGATCGGCACGCTGGGGTCGCCGATGGTGATGACATCCTCATTCCAGTTGACCCCGTCGGTCGACCACTCGATCGCGCCGATGTCGTTCGAGGCTGACCCGTCGCCGAGGCTGCGGACCAGGAACTCATTGACCACCACGAAGTGGCCCGACAGGCGATACGTGTCCGCGGTGAACGTCGAGCCGTTGGTGGTCGTCTTGTAGAACTGGCCGCCGGTGGTGGTGCCGACGAACGCCGTCGGCGTGGCCGCCTTCGCGTTGACGGTGAAGTAGAAGTCGCTCGAGGTGGCGATGTTGGCCCACGTGTTACCGCGGTCGGTCGACGCCATCGCCAGGCCGCGGGCGTAGACGTCCGAGTTGTTGGTCCGCGCCCAGCCGAGCGTCAGGTGGGACGCTACGGACACGCCGGGGCAGTCGAGCACCAGCCAGAACGGCACGTTGTACGGCAGGGCCGCGGTGGCGTCGTCGTCGAAGCGGAACGTCATCACCGTGGCGGCCATCGGGATCTGCAGCGCGGCCATGCTGGCCGAGGTGATGATCTGGCCCGACGGGCGGCCATTCAGATCGGCCTCGAGGCTGAGCCGCACGTCGCCCAGGATCTGGCCCGAGGTGTCGGTGGCGTTGGGCGTGCTGCCATCGCCGGCGATGCCCGTGTCGTTGAAGGTGTTGAGCAGCGTCGTGCCGATCAGACCCGTGGACGTGGGGGAGGTGCCCACCGCAGTGCGGTACACCTTGTAGGCCGACGCGCCGGGGATCGCCGGCCAGGTGATGATGTTGTAGTTCGTTGAGGTCAGCGTGGCGGCGCCGGTGGTCGTGCTGCCGGCGGCGCCGACGGCGGTCTCACCCCCGCCCGACAGGGCACTGATTTTGTACGTCCAGGTGACTGCGCCCGGCGTGCCGCCGTTGGTCACCACGGGCGCCGCGGGCACCGCCAGGCCGTTGCGGGTGAGCATCAGGGCGACTGAGCCCAGGAACCGCACCCCGGTGCCGGCCATCCGAAACGACTGCGCCAGGCGATCGTCGAGGCCCGTGAGCGTCGAGGTGGTGGTCTGGGTGGTGTTCGACTCGGTGGCGACCTCGGCTGCCAGGGCCGAAAACACCGCAGCCTGGCCGCCGGAGATCCCCGCGCCGTAGTCGTGGACCGCGGTCAACGCGTCCGACGCCCACGACGCGATCCGGCGGCCAAGCACCAGGTACGGCACGCCGCCGAGCACGAACGACCCGCTGAGTGGGCCGCTGTTGGCGGGCGCGGTCAGCGTCGTGACGGCGGGCCCCTTCTGGCCCTGGCCCTTGACGCTGAGGTCGAACCAGTCGGCGTAGTAGTAGTGGTTGAACTGCGGCTCCTCGTGCCGCACCTGGGTCTTCTTGCCCATCCCGCCCGACAGCTCGTCCTGGGCGAAGACCGAGCCCACGCCGGGCAGCAGGTTGGCGTAGCGCGCCTCCTCGGACTGGGAGTACACGCTGATATGCACCGGCTCGAGCAGGTGCGACGTGTACAGCGGCAGGCCCTTGTCGTCGGTGCCCAGGTCGAACGCGACCATCTGGAAGTTGCCATCCTCCAGTCGGACGCCAAACCGCGGAGCCATCAGGGCCAGGTCGCCAGCACCACGGGCTCCCTGGGAAGCCACCTGTTGCGTTCGCTGGAGAGATCCTGGATGCAGCGCAGCTGCAGCGCGTCCCAGCGCGCCTTGTCGTAGTTGGCGGTGCTCTGCTTGCGTCGCGTGAGCTCGAGCACGGCCTCGACGGCCAGCCAGTCGCGATAGTTCGCGTCGACCGTTGAGGTGTCGGTGGTGAACGCCGGGAACGCGGTCTCCGCGCGCAGCCAGAGTTGCTGGGTGGACGTCGCCAGGGCCATCGGGGTGACCTCGAGCGTCGTCGAGAGCGTGCCCGCGCCGCCGCGGTCGTAGGCCCACCACTCGAGGCCAGGGACCAGGTCGCGGATGATGTACGGCACCACGCCCGAGGCGTCCAGCAGCCGGACGTAGACGCCCTTGATGTCGCGCCGTGAGGACACCAGCGTCGAGATGTCGTATTCGCGCTGGTTGGTGACGATGGTCACCTGGGTGTCGGTGATCGGCTGCATGCCGCGGATCACCATGTTGAACAGTGTCGTCAGCGGCGCGCCGCCGTTGATCGCCGAGCCCCACAACTCGTACGTGTCCGCAGCCGCCACGGCCGCCGAAAAGTTGCGGTTGGGGTACAGGACGCCGTCGCTGCGGTCGACCTTACCGACCTGGCGCACGTCGCCCGAGGCCAGGCCGGAAGTCATCCGGAGCTGCTGGCCCTCGAGCTTGGCGGGCCAGGTCTCCGAGGTGTAGCCGATCAGGCCGCTATCGGCGAGCGTGGACACTGACCCACCGGTCGCGGTGCCCGTGTAGAGCTCGCCGATGTAGTCGAACAGCGTGCTCTTGAGCTGGGCCAGGGTCACCGTCGCCATTAGCTAGTCCTGAAAGTGCCCCGTGAGCGACCAGGTGAAGGTGCCGGTGCCGGCCACCACCCACTGCACCCGCCAGTCGCTCGACCACGCCTCGCCGCTCGAGACCGAGCCTGCCGCCAGCGCCGCGGCGCCGACCGCGGCCATCGCGGGGACTGCCACCCCCGAGGTAGCCAGGCCGCAGCGGAACTGCTTGGCGCCGCCGTTGCCGAGCACCTGGGTAAAGCTGGCCATGTCACTCCACACGGCGGTGCCGCCCGGCGGCCCAACGTTTTTCTGCACGTACACGTTCAGCGTGTCACCCGCCAGGGTGGCCGCGGCGGTCACGTCGAGCAGCAGGACGCAGGCGCGGTAGCGCCCGAGTCCCTTGCCCGGCACGACCAGGTTGCCGCTCGCGGCCGTCGCCGCGGACGGCACGAGCAGGATGGCGTCGTTGAGGGCTGGCACGACTTACTGCCGATCCGCCCAGAGCGCGATGTAGTCGATGTCGATCGACTTCGACGTGGCGTCCATGGCGCGCACGTAGAACCACGGCGCCAGCAGCACCGAGCCGTTGACGGCGCCCACGCCCGCGGTGGCCGAAATGTCGTGGGTGGCGATGCGCTGCCCGTTGAACCAGGCCGCCGCGTCGACCGCGTTGGCCGTCGACGCATCTCTCGAGAACAGCTGCACGCGGATGGTCTGGTACGTGAGGGCTGCCGCCATGCCCGTGGTGCCGTTGGTCTTCTTGATTGCCTGGTTGGTGGCTGAGCCGATTGTCACGAAGTTGAACAGGTTGGCCGTGGCGGTGGTGTCGATGCCGACCAGCGCGCCGTTGGCCATCGCCGCGGTCGGCGTGTCCATGTTGTTGATGCCGCCCGCGTTGGCGGCCGGCACCGCGTCGATGAAGCCCGCCTCGACCTTCAGGCCGGTGACGGCCGTCACCCCGCGGAAGCGGATCTCCATGCCAGGGTTGGCCGTGCCGGGATAGATGACCGGGCCGATCACCGAGCCCGAGGCGGTCACGCCGTTGGCGGTGCCGGTAGTGGTCCGCAGCAGGCCGCTGGGGCCGAGGAAGATGGTCGGCGTGACTGCCGCGGCGCCGCCGCCGGAGGCGCCGGACCAGTTGAGCGTGCTGTCGATGGCCTTGCCCAGGAAGTCGTCGAACAGGAACACCACGTCGCGGTGAGCGAGCTTGCGCAGGAAGTTGTAGTGCGGGCCCCGCAGCTGAATCTTTTTGAGCTCGGCGATCGAGTTGGGGTAGCCAACTCCGGGGTAGCCCTGGAAGACGTCGGGGTAGGCTTGGGTCAGCGTAGGCATCAAAAAAGCCGCTCCTTAGCGGCTGAGTAGGCTGTCCCGCTACTCGGGGGCTATGCGACGGCGGGGGTCGCCGTCGACGCGCGGGTCCAGATGTTCGGA
>DATLVL010000442.1:0-2619 GCA_035577525.1 Gemmatimonadales bacterium
TGCGCGAGTCGCTGATCTTCCCGTATCTCCGCGGCGCCGATTTCATCGGCTGGTACGTGCGTACGCATCACGGCCACGAGCCGTACGGCGCCGACATGCCGGTCTCTACCGAGCAGATCCTGCATCCCGATCGCTACGCGACGGGCGACGAGCCCGTGACCCTCGCCTTTCCCGCCCCGGCGCCCGACGCGGTGCGTTACGAAGACGATCTCGGTGAGTTTGAGATCGGGTTGCTGTTCGCGCAGCTCATGGGCGACGCCAACGACGAAAAGGGCAGCGTGTACGCGCAGGGGTGGGGAGGAGACCGCTATCAGGTGTACGGCCCGGCCGGCGGGGCCGATGCGCTCGTTTGGTATACCGTCTGGGACACGCCCGGGGCGCGCGACCGGTTCGTGCGCGGTCTGATCCGCGCCTGGGCGGGGCGTCAGGGCGTGCGCCGCGGGCGCCGATCCACCATCGAAGCCGTAGCCATCGACGGGCTGCCGGGGGCGCGACTGGTGGACGCGCCGGAAGCCTGGGTCGGGTGGAAAGGCCTGCCGCAGGTGCACGTCGTCCGCTAAGGCGCCCCCACTCCCGGCGTCTGCAGGGCTTGGCTTCGCCAATCTCCCTAACTAACTTGCGTGGCTTATGTTTACGGCCCTGACCGAGCGTCTCTCGGGTGTGCTGAAGCGCTTGGTCGGCCGGGGTGTGCTGTCGGAGCAGGACGTCGCCGAGGCGTTGCGCGAAATCCGCCGCTACCTGCTGGAAGCCGACGTGAGTCTCGACGTGGCCCGCGACTTCGTCGAACGGGTGCGGGAGCGCGCCGTCGGCGTGGTCCAGGTCAAGACGGTGAGTCCGGGCCAGCAGGTCGTGAAGCTGGTGCACGACGAGCTCACCGGACTCCTGGGTGGCACCAAGCGGCCGCTCGAGTTTGCGTCGGTCGGCCCGACGGTGCTGCTGCTCGTTGGCCTGCAGGGATCCGGCAAGACGACGACCGCCGCGAAGCTGGCGCGCCGGTTGAAACTCGAGCAGAAAGCGCCGTGCCTCGTCGCCGCCGACCTGCAGCGACCCGCCGCGGTGGAGCAGCTGCAGCAGCTCGGTGCTCAGGTGGGGGTGCCGGTGTTCAGCGGCACCGGGGACGTGGTCCAAGTGGTCCGTGCCGCGCTGCGCGAAGCGGAGAAGGCGCGTTGTCGCAGTGTCATCGTCGACACCGCGGGCCGGCTGCAGATCGACGCGCCATTGATGGACGAGCTGGTGGCGTTGAAGCAGGCGGTGGCGCCGCGCGAGGTGCTGCTCGTCGCCGACGCGATGACGGGGCAGGACGCGGTGCGCAGCGCGCAGGGGTTTCACGACGGCGTCGGGCTCACGGGGGTGATTCTCACGAAGCTCGACGGCGACGCCCGCGGCGGCGCGGCGCTGTCGATTCACGGCGTGACCGGCGTGCCGATCGTCTACGTCGGCACGGGGGAGCGGCCCGACGCGCTCGAGCCGCTCGATCCCGCCCGGTTGGCGGGGCGGATCCTCGGGCAGGGCGACGTCGTGGCACTGGTCGAGAAAGCGGCGGCGACGATCGACCGCGCCGCCGCCGAGCGATTGGAAAAGAAAGCCCGGTCCAAGCAGGGGATGGACCTGCAGGATTTTCTGGTGGCGTTGAAGCAGGCGCAGCAGATGGGACCGCTCAAGCAGCTCGTCGGGTTGCTGCCGGGCGTCTCGACGAAGGCGTTGCAGGGTGTGCCGGCCGACGACAAGCGGCTGCGTCACATCGAGGCGATCATTCTTTCGATGACGCAAGAGGAGCGCTCCGATCCGAAGCTCCTCAGCGGATCGCGGCGGCTGCGGGTCGCGAAGGGATCGGGCAGGCCGGTGCAGGAAGTGAATCGATTGCTGGAGCAGTTCCAGCAGATGCGCAAATTTCTCAAACGGATGTAAGGGCAGACCATGGGAACTCGGATTCGGCTGCGGCGGGTGGGACGGAAGGGCCAGGCGTACTTCCGCATCGTCATCGCGGATCAGCGGGCCGCCCGGGACGGGCGCTCCGTCGCCACGATCGGTCATTACAACCCGCGCACCAACCCCGCCGTGCTCGAGGTGGACAAAGACCAGGCCGTGCAGTGGCTCGCCAAGGGGGCGACGCCCACCGACACGGTGCGGTCGCTCCTCAAGCGGGCCGGGGTGTTCGGCACACGCACCGCGTAGTCGCACGGCTGCACCGGCCCCACGGCCAGCACGGGGAGGTGTCGGTGATCCCCCTCGTGGAAGCGCCCGGGACGGTGTTCCAGCCGAAGGCGGAAGTGTATGTGGTGGACGAAGCGCGGCGGGTGCTGGCGGGCCCGCTGTTCGTCGCCCGGCGGCGGGCCTACCACCGTGAGTGGTTGATTGGATTCGCCGGGGTGACGTCGCGCGAAGCAGTGGAGGGATGGCGCGACCAGCTCCTGGCCGTGCCGGACAGCGATGCTGGCGCTTAACGTCGTCACGCTGTTTCCCGAGTGGTTCGCGGGGCCGCTCGCCTCGAGCATCCTCGGGCGCGCGGTGAAGCAGGGCCTCGTGCGGTACCGGATCGTGCAGCTGCGCGACTTCACGCACGACCGGCACCACACCGTCGACGACATGCCCTACGGCGGCGGCGCGGGCATGGTGCTG
>DATLVL010000443.1:0-2496 GCA_035577525.1 Gemmatimonadales bacterium
TCTGGGACAGCGCCGCCTGCGCCGCCTCGCCGCCGACGCCGCCTCGCATGCCGGCTGACGGCTGGGAACGGCGCTTCGTCGCCGACCCCGAACGGGCGCGCGAAGCGGAGGAGCTGTACCGGCAGGCCGGATTCGAGGTCCGCGTCGAACCCGGGCTCCCCGAGGACCTGCGGGACGAATGCGAATCCTGCTGGCTCGTCAAGGCAGGGTACTTCCGCGTGATCTACACGCGCCACGCCGGAGAGCATCGATGAAGGCGGCCGTCTTTCACGGCACCGGATCGCGTCTCACAATCGAGGACATGCCCCTCCCCGACCTCCGCGAGGGCGACGCCTTGCTGCGGGTGGCGGCGTGCGGGTTGTGTCACACCGATCTGCACTATCTCGATCACGGCGTCCCCACGTTCCGGAAGCCGCCGATCATTCTGGGGCACGAGGCCGCCGGCATCGTCGATCGCATCGGTCCCGGCGTGAGCGGCATCGCTCCCGGGGATCGTGTGCTCGCGCCGTCGGTCTGGGCATGTGGCCGCTGTCGCTATTGCCGCGCGGGCCGGGAAAACCTGTGCGCCGAACTCGTGATGCCGGGCAACCATGTGCACGGAGGATTTGCGGAGTTTCTCGCCGTGCCCGCGAAGGAGCTGGTACGCCTGCCGCCGGAGCTGCCGCTCGAGCGCGCCTGCGTCATCGCCGACGCAGTTTCGACGCCATACCATGCGGTGAAACAGCGCGGGCAGGTACGCGCCGGGGACAGCGTCGCGGTCGTGGGGTGCGGAGGCGTGGGGCTCAACGTGGTCCAATGCGCGTCCCTGGCCGGGGCCACCGTCATCGCGGTGGACGTGAACGATGCCCGGCTCGCGCTCGCCAAACGGCTGGGGGCGCGGCATACGATCAACCCCACGGCGACCGAGCGGGTGGACAAGGAGGTGCGGAAGCTCACTGACGGCGGCGTGGACGTCGCGTTCGAGGTCGTCGGCAACCCGAAGACGATCGATCTCGCGTTCAATCTGCTGCGCAAAGGAGGCCGCCTCGTCGTGATCGGATTCTCGCACGAGGCCGTCCCCATCAACGCCGCGAAATTGATGTTCTACGAGCTGGAGCTGGTGGGCAGCCTGGGGTGTGGCGGCGGCCTGTATCCGGAGATCGTGGCTCTCGTGGCGTCAGGACGCATCGACCTCGAGCCGATCGTCAGCGGGACGTTCCCGCTCGATCGCATCAACGAGGGATTCGACCGCCTCCGGCGCGGCGAGGGCGTACGCTGGGTCGTGACCCCTTAAGGAGCTTCAGAGCTTCACCACCGCTTCATGGTGTCTTACTTCCCCCCGAAGTAGCAGTATACATGGCCTTCGCGGCGCCTCACTGGGTCAAGGTGACCCTGGCGATCACCCTGCCCGTCCTTGGCGTTGCGATCGTGCGGTCGCTGCTGCTGTACACGCCCGCGGTGAAACAGCCTGTCGCGTTCGATCACCGCACGCACACCGAACGTTTGAAAATCGAATGCCGGCTGTGCCATCAATACGTGGCCACCGGCGCGCATGCGGGGCTGCCGGACGGCGCGCGCTGCGCGATGTGCCATCAGGTGCGCCAGGGCACGTCGCCCGAGGCCGCCCGGCTCACGATGCTCATCACCCGGGGGGCGGGCGATTCATTGCGCTTCAACAAGCTGTTCCACCTTCCGCCCTACGTCTACTTCACACACCAGCGCCACGTCGGCATCGCGCAGCTCCCTTGTCAGAGCTGTCACGGAATGATCGCTCTGACCCAGACTCCCCCGGAGCGACCGCTCGTGAAGATCCGGATGCAAGTCTGTCTCGACTGCCATCTCGCAAAAGGGCAGTCCGTCGATTGCGTCGCATGCCACCGCTAGTGACGCCCCAGCTCATCGGGCCGAGCGTATGACGGCTTCGCGTCGCGAGTTCCTGCTTGCGACCGGCGCCACCGCGGTGGCGGCGACGGCGTGCCAGCTGAAGGATTACCAGTGGAGCTCCCCGGAGGAGCAGGAAGCGGGTTGGGCGCCGGGGATCGAGGAGCGGAAACGCTCGGTGTGTCTCGTGTGCCCCGGACGTTGCGGAATTCGCGGTCGCAGCGTCGATGGGCGGCTGGTCGGCATCACCGGAAACCCGTTGCACCCCATGAGCCAGGGCGGTTTGTGTCCGCGGGGGGTGGGTGGGGTGCAGGCGCTGTACCACCCGCAACGCATCACCGCGCCGGTGCTCCGGGTCGGGGCGCGCGGCGCCGGGGAGTGGCGCGCCATCTCCTCCCAAGACGCGCTCGCGCTGCTCGGCGAGCGGCTGCGGGCGATCCGGACGGCCGGGCGACCGGACCGGCTGGCGCTGGTCGCCGGTTACTGCGCCGGGACGATGGAGGAGCTGTGGCGCCAGTTCCTCGGGGCGTTCGGATCGCCCAATTACGTCCCCGACGAATATCCCGACGGCGGCGACACCGTGATGGCGCTGATGCACGGGATCCCGCATCGCCCCGGCTACGACTTCGAGAACGC
>DATLVL010000444.1:0-3880 GCA_035577525.1 Gemmatimonadales bacterium
ACTGCGACGGCGGCACCGCCGGCGGCACGACGGGGTTTGTGAACACGCCCGCGTCGAACAGCTTGCGCCAGAACAGGAACGTCTTCTCGAGCGGACCGATCAGCACCGGCACGATCGGCGTATCGGTCGGGCCGATGTCGAAGCCCAGGGTCCGCAGGCCGTCCTGCAGCCGCCGCGTGTTCGCCCACAACGCGTCGCGGCGCTCCGGCTCGCGCTGCATCACGTGCAGTGCGGCGAGCACCCCGGCGGTGTTCGACGGCGGCAGCGCGGCGGTGAAGATCAGCGGCCGGCTGTGGTGCTTGAGGTAATGGATGATGTTCTCGGCGCCGGCGGCGAAGCCGCCGATCGAGGCGAGCGACTTGGAGAAGGTGCCGACGATGAGATCGACCTCTTCGGTCACCCCGAAATGGGCGGCGGTGCCGTCTCCCTTGGGGCCGAGCACGCCGATCGAATGCGCGTCGTCGACTGCCAGTGCCGCGCCGTACTTCTGGGTGATGCGCAGCAGGGCGGGGAGGTCGGCGACGTCGCCTTCCATCGAGTAGACCCCGTCCACGATCAGCATCGTCCCGGTGCCCTCGGGGACGCGCTGCAGCTTGCGGTCGAGCCCGGCCAGGTCGCCGTGGTTGAACCGCGTCGTCTCCCCGTGCGACATCTTGGCGCCGTCAACGATCGAGGCGTGGTCGAGCTTGTCGAGGAAGACCACATCGCCGCGGCCGACCAGCCCCGAAATGACACCCAGATTCGCCTGGTAGCCCGTCGAGAAGACGAGGCACGATTCCTTGCCGAGGAACTCCGCCAGCTCAGTTTCGAGCTGCTCATGGAGATCCAGCGTGCCGTTCAGGAACCGGCTCCCCGTGCACCCCGAGCCGTAGCGCTCCAGCGCGCTCCGAGCCGCCCCCAGCACTTCAGGATGATGCGTGAGCCCCAGGTAATTGTTGGAGCCCATCATGATGCGTTCCTTGCCCTCGATGACGACGACCGTGTCCTCGGAGCGGGAAATCGCTTTGAAGTACGGGTACAACCCGGCCGCCTGCACCTCGCGGGCGCGGGTGAAGTTGCGGCATTTGTCGAACAGCGCGATGTGCTGCAGCGTCTCTGTGCGCACGAGCCCTCTTAAGGTGTCGAAATCGTGCTACAGCTTAGCCGCGCCCCGCGGAAATCGCAAGGTGATGCGTGATCGTGTGTTAGCGGTGTTTTCGGTGCTCGCGTAAGTTACGGGCGCTGTGATACGCTCCCTGGTGTTCTACTCCCTCGTGCTGTCCGCCGGTTCCCTCGCGGCGCAGAACGTAACGCCGCGCTATACCAGCGGCTGGGGGGACGTGGCGTGGACGGCGGGCGGCGGACTCGTCGCGGGGGCTGCGCTGATCGCGCGGCCCCCGTTGTCGCGCTGCGCTCCCTGCGACTCGCTGGGACTGCCAGGATACGAGCGCGTGGCGATCCGCTCGAATTCGAGCGGCGCGCGCACCGTGAGTAACGTGCTGCTGCTCGGGATCGCCGGTGGCGTCGCGCTCGCGAGCGTGACGGGCGTTGATCGCGCGCGGGCCCGGGGCAACGCCGCGGTCATGACCGATGCGGTGTCGTGGACCGTCGCGGCGACGGAGCTGCTGAAGGTGAGCATCCATCGGTCGCGCCCCGCGTTGTACCGGGCGGGGGCCGCGACGGCGGCCGCCGATCCGGACAACCGGGAGTCCTTTCCGTCAGGCCATACGTCCCTGGCGTTCGCCGCGGCGACCGCTTACACGACGCTCGCGTTGCGCCAACACCTCCCCCACGCCGGTCGCAATGCGATCGTGCTCTTTGTTGCGGCCACCGCCGCAGGCGTGTTGCGGGTCGCTGGCGGTAAACACTTTCCCAGCGACGTACTCGCCGGGGCGGCGCTCGGCAGCGGCATCGGGTGGGCGACTGCCCGGTTGCACGCGATGGAGCCCTCACCGTGAGCGCACCCGCCGCCCGGCCCGAGCTGCCCCGTGTCATGGGGCTGCGCGACGTCGTGCTGTTCAACATCACGGCGATCGTGGGACTGCGCTGGCTCACGACGGCAGCGAGCCAGTTCGGCCTGGCCTCGCTCACGGTGTGGGTCGTGGCGATGCTGGTGTTTTTCATTCCCTCGGCGATCGCAGTGCGCGAGCTGGCCGACATCGATCCCAGCTCGGGCGGGATCTACTGCTGGGTCGACCGCGCCTACGGGCCGCGCCAGGCGTTCGTGGCGGGATGGCTCTACTGGGTGAACAACCTCTTCTACTTTCCGTCGCTGCTCGTGACGACGGCGGCGATCGCCGCCTATGCGGGCGGCACGCGCACCGCCGGGCTCGGTGAAGACACCCGCTTCATCCTGGTCGTCTCACTGGTCGGACTGTGGATCGCGGTATGGCTGAACGTGGTGGGCCTGCGGGTAGGGAAGTGGCTGCAGAATCTCGGCGGCGTCGGCACCTGGATCCCGGCAGCGCTCTTCGTGGCGCTGGCGGTGTGGGGATTCGCGACGCGCGGCAGTGCCACGCCGCTGCACGTCAGCGGGCTTGTGCCCACGCGGTTCGATCTCCCCTCGATCAATCTGTTCGCGACGATGACGTTCGCATTCGCCGGCCTGGAGCTGGCGCCGTCGCTGGGCGGCGAGATCCGCGATGCGGCGGCGACGTTGCGGCGCGGCATCGCGCTCTCGGGATTCGCGATCGTCGCGGTGTACGTGGTCGGCACGGCGGCGATGATCGTGGCGCTGCCGCAGGGGACGGTGAGCGTGACGAATGGCATGCCGCAGGCGGCGCAGGCGCTCGTCGAGCGCATCGGCGGCTCAGGGATCGGGTGGCTGCCCGCGGTCATCGCGATCCTGCTCACGCTCGGGAACCTCGGTGGCGTGGGGGCCTGGCTCGCCGGCTCGGCACGCCTGCCGTTCGCCGCCGGCGTGAACGACGCGCTGCCCCCTGCGTTCGCCCGGCTGCACCCGCGCTGGCAGACGCCCTATGTCTCGCTCATTCTGATGGGCGTCGTGGCCACGGTGTTCATCGTGGCGAGTCTGGCGAACACCAGCGTCAAGTCGGCGTATTTGCTGCTCACCCAGACGACGTTGATTCTTTTCTTTATCCCGTACCTGTACATCTTCGTCGTGTACATCAAGCTGCGGCGCCAGCGCAGCGCCGGTACGCTGCTGCTCGGCGTGCTGGGACTCGCCGCCGTCCTGCTGTCGATCATGCTCGGGTTTGTTCCGCCCTCTGACGAGGTCCATCCCTTCCTTTATGAGGGCAAGGTGGTGGGTGGCGTCGTGGCCTTCACCGTTCTCGGGTTGTGGATGGCGCGCCGTTCCAAGCGCACCGTCGCCACATTGTGACGCGGCCCACCGCTCCGTCAGGTATCCACCTCTAGAGTAGATTGCGTGTAGTGTCTCCCGCGTTGAGGATCTGTCTGTGAGGTGTTGCCGGTCCATCTGGCTGGGGCTCGCGGTGCTCGTGTCGGGCCCCGGGTTGGCGGCCGCGCAGCAGCAGCTCTCGCCCCGGTGGGAGATCCCGGGGTTGGATTTCCATCCCAACGGCGTCTGGCGCGTGCGTGCCCGGTCCATTGCGCGGGCGCGGGCGGCGCTGCTGGGGCGCCGCGATTTTCCGAGTCTCAACGCGCCGCTCGAGCAGGCACTGACCGTGTCCGGGGCGCCGGCGGTCACCGGCACCTTGCTCGTCCCCGCGATCCTGCTGCGGTACAAGGACACCAACCCGGCCACGCTGCGCGACACCGCGCAGTACAGCGCCGTGCTGTTCGGGTCGACCCCTCCGGCCGGCCGGCCCTACACCGTGCGCACCTACTACGAGGAGCTGTCCCGCGGCCTGTTCAGCATGCAGGGGCAGGTGCTTGGGTGGGCGGCACTCGACAGCAACGAAGCGACCTACACCGGCTC
>DATLVL010000445.1:0-2411 GCA_035577525.1 Gemmatimonadales bacterium
CAAAGCCCCGGTGGTATCGCCGACGGCACGAGCCTTGGTCGCCGTCTCGGCGAGCTGTTTGAGTGTCGCGGCGTGCACCAGCGTCCCGCACGCGGGACACGCGAGCAACGACTCCGCGATTTCGGCGCCGCACGTCTGGCAGCGCAGCGTCGGCATCGGGGTCAGGTAGCCGGCGCGATCTGGTAGGGACCGGTGATCGTGAACGCCGGCGTCCGGTTCAATTTCCAGGCTTCGTACAGTGCGAACGCAACGATCACGAAGTGCAGCGGGCTCTGGAACCCGATCAGAAAGGGCATGGCGAGCGCGAGCCCGAGCAGCATGACGACAGCGACGGCGGGGTTGTGCCCCCCGTTGGCGGATGCAGTGCTGCTCGTGGAATCGACCACGACCACCGGCGCGCTGCCCGTGGGAGCGCCGGGCCGTACCGGTTCGGTGGTCGAGACAACGGCGGAATCCGCGTGCGTCACCTTCTCTTGAATAGCCGACCGAATCACGAGCGAGGCGTCGGTCACCACGACGGAGAGGTAGGTCAAGCCGATCGCGAGCGCCTGGTAGCGCCAGCCCCCAACTCCGCGCGATCCCTTCCTGACCGCGTTCCCCACCAGCAGCCCGACGACGACCGCAACGAGACCAAACTCGTAGCCCGTAAGGGCTTCGATCCCGAAATAGATCCCGGCGCCGAGCGCCGCGGCGCCAAGGCCGAACAGGACGGCGGTGGCGAAGTGGCCCGACGCCGCATGAGCCACCACCTTGTCGCGACAGGAAGCGCACACCGCGCGACCGTTGATGGCGTAATACGAGCCCGCGAGCGCTTGCTTGCAGACGGTGCAGCTCGTGGGGGCTGCGCCGGCAGCGGCGGGTTCGGCGCGGTCGAACTGGAGGTCGCCGGGGTTCGCCATGGTGCGCCTCTCGCCTGGAGTTATCAGCTCGTGGACACGGGCTCCGCCGGCGCCGCTGCGTAGCGCCGCTCGATCTCGCGCGTGATGTGCATCGAGCAGAATTTCGGCCCGCACATCGCGCAGAACTCCGCCGACTTGAAGTACTCGGCGGGCAACGCCTCGTCGTTCAGCTCGCGCGCCCGGTCGGGATCGAGGCTCAGCCGGAACTGCTCGTTCCAGTCGAAGGCGTAGCGTGCCCGGGACAGGGCGTCGTCACGGTCGCGCGCGCCGGCGCGGCCGCGCGCGATGTCGGCCGCGTGCGCCGCGATCTTGTAGGCGATCACGCCCTCTCGCACCTCCTCGGCGTTAGGCAGGCCGAGGTGCTCCTTCCGCGTCACGTAACAGAGCATGTCGGCGCCGTACCAGCCGATCATCGCCGCGCCGATCGCGGAGGTGATGTGGTCGTAGCCGGGAGCGATGTCCGTCACCAGCGGCCCAAGGGTATAGAACGGCGCCTCATGGCAGATCTCCTTCTCCTTCCGGACATTCACCTCGATCAGATGCATCGGGATGTGCCCGGGACCCTCGATCATCACCTGTACGTCATGAGCCCACGCTTTCAGGGTCAACTCGCCCAGGACGGATAGCTCCGCGAACTGCGCCTTGTCGTTGGCGTCGGCGACTGAGCCGGGACGCAGGCCGTCACCGAGCGACAGCGTGACGTCATACCGCCGCGCGATCTCGAGCACCCGGTCGAAGTGCGTGTAGAACGGGTTCTGCTCCTGGTGGGCGGACATCCAGTAGGCGTGCAGCGACCCGCCGCGCGACACGATCCCCGTCACCCGGCCCAGCGCGAACGGCACGTGCTCGCGCAGCACGCCTGCGTGGATCGTCATGTAGTCCACACCCTGCCGCGCCTGGTGCTCCACCATGTCGAGCAGATCGTCGGCGGTCAGGTCTTCGACCTTCCCGACTTCCGTCACCGCCTGATAGATGGGGACGGTACCGATGGGGACCGGGGACGCGTCGATGATCGCCTGGCGGATCGCATCGATGTTGCCGCCGGTCGACAGATCCATCACCGTGTCGGCCCCGTAATGGACCGCATGGTGCAGCTTCTCGAGCTCGCCGTCGACGTCCGAAGTGACGGCGGAATTCCCGATATTGGCGTTGATCTTGACGCGCGCCACCTTGCCGATCGCCATCGGGTCGAGCCGCTTGGCGAGATGGTGGATGTTGGCGGGGAGGATCAGGCGGCCGCGGGCGACCTCGTCACGAATCAACTCGGGCTCGAGCCCTTCCCGTTCCGCCACGCGCTGCATGGCGGGTGTAACCGTGCCCGCTCGGGCGTAGAACATCTGCGTGACACAGCTCATAGTGAACTCCCTTCGCCGGCATTATCCGGATCAGGTCCAAAGGGTCTGATCTCAGCCCGTCCACCATTGAGACGGCGGGCACCCCTGTCACCGCAGAATCTAACCTTAGTTTTCCGGTGTCACATGCGCACATTCCTCTGTGCTGTGCTGGTGCTCG
>DATLVL010000446.1:0-11596 GCA_035577525.1 Gemmatimonadales bacterium
TTCTTCCTGGGACGCGCCGCACGGCAGCGCACCGAAACCCAGGCCCTCATCACCGAGCGCCGCACGCTGGCGGCGAGCGAGGCGCGCTGGCGCGCCCTGATCCTCAACGGCGAAGACGCCATCCTCGTCGTGTCACCCACCGGCGCCATCAGCTATGCCTCCCCCAACGTCGACCGCGTGCTCGGCATCCCCTCGGGAGGGTTGGGGGACTCCGTGCTGACGGCGCTGCCGCCCGACGTCCGCCCGGCGATGCTGGTCCTGCTCGAGGCGACGCAGCGCGAGCCCGGGCGCCCGCGCGTGCAGGAGCTGCAGCTCAGCGGCGCGCCCGGAAGCCCACCGCGCTTTCTCGAGGTGGTCGCTACGAACATGCTCGCCGATCAGGCGCTGGGCGGCGTCGTGCTCAACCTGCGCGACCTCACCGAGCGCCGCGCCATGGAAGAAGCGCTGCGCGAGAGCCAGGAGCAGCTGCTGCACGCGCAGAAGATGGAGGCGCTGGGACGCCTCGCGGGCGGCATCGCGCACGACTTCAACAACCTGATGATGGCAATCAGCGGCTACACCGAGCTGGTGCTGCAGGACCAGCGCCTCTCCCCCACGTCGCGCGAGGACGTGGCGCAGATCCGCCGGGCGGTATTCCGCGCCGCCGAGCTGACGCAGCAGATTCTCGCGTACAGCCGGCGCCAGATGCTGCAGCCCGTTGCGGTGAGCCTCAACCTGCTGTTGGGCGAGGCGAGCGGCATGCTGCGGCGCCTCATGCCCGAGAACATCGAGCTCAAGCTCGCGCTCGATCCCAAGACCCCCGACGTGCTCGTCGATCCCGGTCACATGCTGCAAGTCGTGATGAACCTCGCCCTGAACGCGCGTGACGCGATGCCCAACGGCGGCGCGCTGGGGATCCGCACCGCGGTCACCGACGGCGCCGCCCCCGGGAGCGGGAACGGCGCCGGCCGCCGCGTGCTGCTCGTCGTCACCGACAACGGGACGGGGATCGACGCGAAGGTGCTGCCGCTGATTTTCGACCCGTTCTTCACCACCAAACCGCAGGGCGAGGGGAGCGGCCTCGGGCTCTCGACCGTGTTCGGCATCGTGAAGCAGAGCGGCGGCCAGATCGACGTGCAGAGCGACCTGAGCCGGGGCACCACCTTCACGATCTCCCTGCCCGCCGCTCCCGCCGTGTTGCCGCGCGATGAAACGATCGAGCCGCAGGTTCCCGCCCGCTCGGGCGGCGAGGTGATTCTCGTGGTGGAGGACGACGATCAGGTCCGCACCGTCGTGTCCAAGGGGTTGCCGCGGCTCGGCTACGAGGTGCTGGTGGTGCGCAATGCCGAAGAAGCGCTCGCCCTGGTGGAGAAACACCCCGGGCGGATCGATCTGCTGCTCACCGACGTCGTGATGCCCGGCCTGTCGGGGCCGCAGCTCGCCGACCGCCTCACCGTCCGCCGGCCGGAGACACGCGTCGTGTTCATGTCCGGCTATCCCGAAGCGCAGGACCCGGCACTCGGCTTCTCCCTCGATGGTCGCAGCTACTTACAGAAGCCGTTCGCGCTCGCAGAACTGGCGGAGAAAATCCGGACGGCGTTGGACGAATAGGGCGTCATCGGTCATCGGTCATCGGCAGAATCCTACGGTAGCCGATCCGCCGCTGGCAGCGCATCATTAGTGCGCCAAAGCAACCGACAACCGATTACCGACAACGCTTTTTCCGAGGCACCATGCCTTTTCTCTCCAGACAAGCTCCCTACGACGTCTGCATCGTCGGGTCGGGCGCCGGCGGTGGCATGGCGGCTCATGCCCTCACCCAGGCCGGGGCCAGCGTCGTGCTGCTCGAGGCCGGGCCGCTGTGGTTCTCCACCGAGAACTCCCGCATGCTCGAATGGGCGTACCAGTCGCCGCGGCGCGGTGCCGCGACCAAGGACCACGAGTTCGGGGAGTTCGATGGGTCGATCGGCGGGTTCGAGATCGACGGCGAACCCTATACCAAGGCTCCGGGCAGCCGGTTCGACTGGTGGCGTTCCCGCATGCTCGGCGGCCGCACCAACCACTGGGGCCGCATCTCGCTGCGGTTCGGGCCCTATGACTTCCGGCGCAAGAGCCTGGACGGCCTCGGGGACGACTGGCCGATCACTTACGACGACGTCAAGCCGTACTACGACCGTATCGACCGACTGATCGGGCTCTTTGGGTCGAACGAAAACCTCCCCAACGAGCCCAACGGCATCTTCCAGCCCCCGCCCAGGCCTCGCTGCTACGAGCTGGTGGTGAAACAGGCGGCGGACCGGCTCAACGTCACGTGCATCCCCTCGCGGCTGTCGATCATCACCCGGCCGCTGAACGGTCGCGCGGCGTGCCACTACTGCGGGCAGTGCGGCCGCGGCTGCCGCTCCAATTCGAACTTCTCCTCGCCCGCGGTATTGTTGCGGCCCGCGCTGGCGACCGGCAAGCTCACGATCCTGCCCAACGCGATGGCGCGCGAGGTGACGCTCAACGATCGCGGCCTCGCGAGCGGCGTGTCCTACGTCGACAAGACGACGGGACAGGATCAGCACGTCGCCGCCCGGGTGGTGGTGCTGGCGGCGAGCGCCCTCGAGTCGGCGCGGCTGCTGCTCAATTCGCGGTCGTCCAAGTTCCCGCAGGGGCTCGCCAATTCGAGCGGCACCGTCGGCAAGTACATCACCGATACGACGGGCACCGACATGGCGGGGTTCATTCCCAAGCTCGCCGACGGCATTCCGCACAACGAAGACGGCGTGGGCGGCATGCATCTCTACATGCCGTGGTGGGCCGACAACAAGAAGCTCGATTTCCCGCGCGGCTACCACATCGAGGTCTGGGGCGGCCGCGACATGCCGTCCTACGGCTTCATGGGCGGCATCCAGAACTATCCCAAGGGCGGCGGCTACGGCGCCGACCTCAAGAACCTGTATCGCCGCAACTACGGCTCGGTGGTGGGGTTTTCGGGCCGCGGCGAGATGATCCCCAACGACGACAGCTACTGCGAGATCGATCCCGACGTCGTCGATCGCTGGGGTATTCCGGTGCTGCGGTTCCACTGGAAGTGGTCCGATCACGAAGTGAAGCAGGTCAAGCACATGCACGACACCTTCGAGGCGCTGATCCACGAGATGGGCGGCACGCTGATGTGGAAGAAGCCGGGTCCCGAGCAGGACTACGGCATTGCCCCCGGCGGCCGCATCATCCACGAGCTGGGCGCGGCGCGGATGGGAGCCGACCCGAAGTCTTCCGTCGTCAACCCCAACTGCCAGGCGTGGGACGTGAAGAATCTGTTCGTCGCCGACGGCGGCCCGTTCGTGTCCCAGGCCGACAAGAACCCCACGTGGACGATTCTCGCCCTGTCACTGCGGACGAGTGACTATATCGCCGACCAGATGAAGAAGGGGGCGCTATGAAGCGACGCGAAGCCGTCGGACTGCTGGCCGTCGCGCCGTTCGTGGGTCGGCTGCCGCTGCCTCCCGCCGCCGCGGCCGAGGGATCGAAGTTCGTGCGCGAGCTGCTCGCAGATCCGGCACAGACCTACACGCCGCAGTTCTTCACGCCGCACGAGTGGCAGGCGGTACGGGTCCTCGTTGACCTCGTGATCCCCAAGGACGCGCGTTCGGGCGCGGCGACCGACGCCGGCGTTCCGGAATTCATGGACTTCATTCTCGTCGCGTACCCGGAGAACCAGCAGTGGATGCGCGGTGGTCTCGCGTGGCTCGACCGGGAGTGCCACGACCGGTTCGGGACCGACTTTCTGGGCGCGGGGGCGGCGCAGCGCACTGCCGTGCTGGACGATATCGCGTGGCCCGACCGCGCCCCGCAGGGCCTGCACCACGGCATCGAATTCTTCAATAATTTCCGCGACTTCACGGCGTCGGGCTTCTGGTCCAGCCAGATGGGCGTCGGGGACTTGCAGTACAAAGGCAACGTGTTCGTGATGGATTGGCGGGGATGTCCAGCGGAGCAGCTCGCGAAGCTCGGTGTGAAATACACGGACTAGGGCGTGGTAACCTCGTGGCCCTGCCACGGGGCTTCACGGACACGAACCTCGATCGAGGGAGACGAGGGTGAGCCAGAAACGGCTTGGCGTCGGGTTTATCGGCAGCGGGTTCAACGCCCGCTTTCACATGCAGGCCTTCCAGGCGATCCGCGACGCGGACGTGCTCGGCGTGTGGAGCCCGAACCGGGCGCACGCCGAGTCGGCCGCGACGCTCTGCCGTGAGCTCGACATCGGGGCGGCGAAGCCGTTCGCCTCGATCACCGACCTCGTCGCCGACCCGGCGATCGACGCCGTCTGGCTGACCGGGCCGAATTACGCCCGCATCGAGAACGTCGAGGCGCTGGTGGACGCGCTGCAGCGCGGCCGCGGCACCCTCACGGGCATCGCCTGCGAGAAGCCGCTGGCCCGCAACCTCGCCGAGGCGACGCGCGTCCTCTCCCTGGTGAAGAGCGTCGAGCTGAAGCACGGTTATCTGGAGAACCAGTGCTTCTCGCCGCACATCGAGCACGGGCGCAACATCCTGTGGGCGCGCGGCGCCTCGATCACCGGCCGCCCCTACCTGGCCCGCGCCGCCGAAGAGCACTCCGGCCCGCACATGCCGTGGTTCTGGCGCGGCGATCTGCAGGGCGGCGGCGTCTTGAACGACATGATGTGCCACTCGGCGCTCGTGGTGCGCTACCTGCTGACGCAGCCGGGAGCGCCGCTGTCGTCGGTCGAGCCGGTGCGGATCACCGGACACATCGCGAGCCTCAAGTGGACCCGGCCCGACTACGTCAAGAAGCTCACGAAAATGATGGGGAAAGACGTGGACTACGCCGCTCATCCGTCGGAAGACTTCGCGAGCGTGATGATCGAGTTCGAAACCGCCGACGGCCACAAGGTGCTGGGCGAGGCGACGACGTCGTGGGCCTTCGTGGGCGCCGGCTTGCGGCTCTCCGCCGAGCTGCTCGGCCCGGAATACTCGATGTCGTGGAATACGCTCGACAGCGGCCTCAAGCTGTTCTTCAGCCGCGAAGTGCGCGGCAAAACCGGCGAAGACCTTGTCGAGAAGCAGAACGCTGAGGTCGGCTTGATGCCGGTGGTTCCGAGCGAGGCGGCTGCGTACGGCTACGAAGGGGAGGACCGCCACTTCGTGCGCGTCTTCCTCGGCAAGGAAGCGCCGCGGCTCACGTTCGACGACGGCCTCGACGTGGTCAAGATGCTGATGACCGCATACCAGAGTGCCGAACAGGGGAAGACGCTGTCATTCCCACCGCAGGGGCTCGAGGGATTCGTCCCGGCGGTCGCCAACGGCACGTGGAAGCCGTAGCGCCCTGAAGGCGGTACGAGACTTGCGATCGGACCGGCCGGGGGGAATCCGACCTTCATGACGCTCGACACCACACAGGCCTACGGCGTGCTAGGCCTCGCCCCGGGCGCAACCCAGGACGAGGTGAAGACGGCGTATCGGGACCTCGTCAAGGTGTGGCACCCCGATCGCTTCGCGGACAACGAGCGGCTGCGGGAGAAAGCGCAGCGGCAACTGCAGCTCTACAACGAGGCCTACGAGCGGTTGCGCGACATCCCGTCCGCCACAGCGGCGCCGGCGGTGATGCCGACCGTCGTCCCGCCCCCCGACGGCCTGCGGCGGACGCAACGCGCGCCGCACGTGAAGCACTCGCTCTTCACCGGCAGCATGAACGCCGTGCGGCACTCGCTCAAGGTGCTGTGGCCCAGCGCCACCTACCTCCGCAGACGCCGGCGGCGCATCCCGCCACCGGCGTGGATCATCGTCGCTGTGCTCGCGTTGCTGTTTGCCGCGTTCGGCTTCGCGGCGCTCGTCTATGAGGGCTTGCTGGACTTCTAACGCATCAGGATCGCGAGCACGATCTCCACGACGATCAGCACGACGATCGTCACCTCCAGCACCTCGTTGCGCACCGCCATCGACTCGGCATTGAGCATTTCGTAGGTCTGGTGGATAATGCCGAGCTTGTGGTCGATCCCCGCCCGCCACGCCCGCTCGCGGAACAGCTCCAGCGCCGCCCCGTAGACGCGGGCGAGGAAGATGTCGTCGGTCACCTTGAGGGCGTTCTGCGATCGCTCGACAATCTCCGTCGAGTCCGCCAGCAACGTCTGCATCCCGGTGAGCAATCCGGCATAGCGCCGGCCCAGCAGTGCCCCCGGCCCCTTGCGCGCCATTTCGATCCGGTCGTACATGCGCGGCAGCTCGGCGTCGAGCAGCGAGTCATAGTAGCGCAGCTCGAGCAGCTGGGCGTTGGCGAACTCGAGAATCAGCTGCACGTCGCTCTCCCCGTCCATCGGATCGAGCACGAGCGCGGTGTTCCAGGTGATGATCGACAGATCATCGGGATAGTACGAGAACCAGTGCGGCAAGAGCTCCTTGCGCGCTTGATCCGAAATCGGCCGGTCCTCGTTGAGCAACAGCGGTGCGACGTCCAGGTCGCGCAGCTCGCCCGCGGGCAGTGGCTGCCCCGCTGCGTCCTCCAGCCGTGCAAAGCGGTACACCACGTAGTCCTCGCTCACCGGGGCGATCTGGGGCCGGATGATGGCAGGAGCGATCCGCGCGGTCAGCTCCTGGATCGAGCGGTCGAACCCCGGCCGCGCTGCCCGCGAGAGATCGGCCGAGTCGCCGAACTGGGCGACGGCCCCCCAGTCCATGGCGCCCGGGATGTCGCAGTGCATGCGCAGGGAGATGACGCCGAAGTCGAAGATGCGGGCTGAGACCTGGGCGTCGTGGTGCCGCCCCACGGCGTCGAACGGCTCGACGCCGAGGGTGACCGTGATGGGCGGGTTCTTGATGCGGATCGCCTGCGCCTCGACGCGGCGGCGCTGCTCCAGATTGAGCCGCAGCATCTCGCGGTCCTCCGGCGTCACCGCGAGGAAATCGAGCGCGCGCTCGAGATCGATCTCGTATCCGACGTCGTAGAGCCGGTATAGCACGACCGCCCCGACGACGCGTATTATCTTCGCCATATGCCTTTCCACCGCTGCGCGATCCACAAGGATGACGGCAGCACGCTCGCCTCCGCTGTCGACATCAACGTCGTCGAGGTACAGCGCGGCGACGGGTCCGAGTGGCACGGGACGATGACCGTCACCCACCTCGCCGGCCTGGAGTCGGGCCGCCGCTACCGCATCGTGCTCGACGACGGCCGCTCGGGCGAGTTCATGGTGCGCCGCAATACGTTCGCGGGCGGCACCGACCGCGCCGTCGCCATCCAGGGGATGGGGCCGCTGCGGTAGACTAGTTCCCCCCGCCCAGATTGTCGTGCAGGTACTTCACCAGCCGCTGCCAGGCATCGGCGGCCGGCGCGGTGTTCGTCGCGGCGTCTCGGTCCACCCACAGCCAGAAACCGTGCTGCACCGGATCGTAGACGTGGATGTCGTTCTTGATCCCGATCGAATCGAGCACCGTGCGGAACCGCGCCACCATCGCCGGCGTGATGCCCTTGTCCTGCCCCGCGAACGTGCCGTAGATCGGATGATGGATGCGGGCCAGCTGCGCCGGATCGTTCACCAGCATCCCGTAGAAGATCGCGGTCGCCTGATGCTCGGCGCCGCCCAGCGCGTAGCTCAGGGCGATCCCGCCGCCGAAGCACCATCCCATCACGCCGACCTTGCCGGTGACGTCGGGCCGGGCCCGCAGGAATTTCTGGGCACCGTCGAGATTGCTGATGACCCGGTCGAGATGGGCCCGGGCGTCGTTCATCAGGGCGACGTTCTCCTGCTGATTGCTCCCCGTCTTCCCCTGATAGAGATCGGCGAGGAGCGTGACGTAGCCGTGCGCCGCGAACATGTCCGCCACCTGCCGATCGCGGTCGTTCACGCCGTCCCACTCGTGAATCATGATCAGCGCCGGGAAGGGTCCCTTCCCCGCCGGCACGGCGAGATAGCCACGGGTCAGTGTGTCGCCGGGGAGGTACTTCACCGTTTGGCCGCTCGGCGGTGGCGCCTTTCCGATGATGGCATCGGGGATCGATGACTGCTGCGCCAGCGCCGTCCCGGGGATCAGCAGCGTCGCAGCCAGAGCAAAGCGTTTCACGATGGCCCTCGCTTTCTAGACGTTGAACCGGATGTGCAGGATGTCGCCATCCCCCACCACGTAGTCCTTGCCTTCGATCTGCAGCTTGCCCGCATCCTTGACCGCCTGCTCGGTCCCGAACTGCGTGAAGACCGCGTACGGAATCACTTCGGCCCGAATGAACCCGCGCTCGAGATCCGAGTGGATCCGCCCCGCCGCCGCTCTGGCGTTGGCGCCGCGCCGGATCGTCCACGCCCGCACCTCGTCCGGCCCCACCGTGAAGAACGAGATCAAGTCGAGCAGCCCGTAGGACGTGCGGATGAACCGCGTCAGCGCCGACTCCGTGAGCCCCAGGTCCGCGAGAAACGCGGGGCGATCTGCGGCGTCCATCGCGGCGATCTCCGCCTCCACGCTCGCCGAGAGGACGAGTCCCGCGGCGTGTACCTGCTTCACGCGGGTCGCCAAAAGCTCGGGCAGCGGCTGCGCGGCTTCGGCTTCACTGCGATTGAGCGCTACGAGCAGCGGCCGATCGGTGAGCAGCCCGTACCCCTTGAGATAGTCACGGTTCAGCGCCGCCGGCGGCAGGGTGCGCAGCGGCAGCTCGCGCTCCAGCGTTTCCTTCATCAATTGAAACGCGGCGAGCTCCAGGGGGTCGGGCTTGTCTTTCTTGGCGCGATCGATGCGCTTCTCGACGATGTCGAGGTCGGCCAGCACGCACTCGGTGTGAAACGCCTCGAGGTCCGCCACGGGATTCGGCGCGCCCTCGATCGCGGGATTGGGGAATGCCCGCACCACGAGGCACAGCACCTCCTGATCGCGAATCTGCTGCAGCGCCTTGCGTGACAGCCCCTTGTGATCGGCCCCATGCTCGCCGGGCACGTCGCAGAAGACGACCTCGGCGTACGTCGTCTTTTTGGGAGAAAAGATCTTGCTCAGTGAATCGATCCGTTCGTCGGGGACCTTCACCGTGCCGAGCCGCAGCTCGCCGCCGTAGCCCGTCGGGACGGCGAGACCCGTCATCGTATTGAAGACCGTGGTCTTCCCCGAACCCGCGAAGCCTACCAGGCCGACTTTCATGGAGGGGAAAGTAGCGATATTCCTCCCCGTGACGATCCTCTCTCTCTCCGACGTCTCCGTGGAGTTCGGTGCGACCCTGCTGCTGCGTGACGTCACGTTCAACGTCGACGGCGGCGAGCGCTGGGGCATCGTCGGCCGCAACGGCGCCGGCAAGACGACGTTGTTCCGCCTGATCGACGGCACCCTGTCGCCGGGACGCGGGACCGTCGTGCGCCAGTCGGGGCTGCGCCTTGCGGTCCTGGATCAGGCCCGGGTGTTCGGTGGAGCCGACACCGTCTGGGACGCGGCGGCGTCGGGCTACGGGGACCTCGTGGAGCTGGAACACCGCATCGCCCGGCAGGCGGAGCGGCTGTCCGAGCTGGGTGAGCAAGTCACCGCGAGCGACTTGGAGCGCTTCGGCCGCGACCAGGAGCAGTTCGCCCATCAGGGCGGCTACCAGCTGGAGGCACGGGTGGACGCCGTGTTGCAGGGCCTCGGCTTCGACCCGGCCGAAGCGCGGAAGCGGCCGCTCGCGTCCTTGAGCGGCGGCGAGCGGGGACGCGTCGGGCTGGCCGCCCAGCTCGCCGCACCGGTCGACCTGGTCTTGCTCGACGAGCCGACCAACCATCTCGATCTCGAGACGATCGACTGGCTCAAGCGCTACCTGGCGGAGTTTGGTGAGACGCTGATGGTGATCAGTCACGACCGGGCCTTTCTCGACGACACGGTCGACCACGTGCTGCACGTCGCCGGCCGCACCACCACCGTCTACCGCGGTGGGTACAGCGCGTTCGTGACGCAGCGTGCCGAGCGACAGCTGGCGCTCGAGCGGCAGGTGACGCAGCAGCGCAAGGTCGTCGCGAAAGAAGAGGAGTACATCCGGCGCAACATCGCCGGGCGCAACAGCGCGCAGGCCAAGGGGCGGCGCACCCGGCTGGCCCGCCTGCCCCGGCTCTCGCCCCCTCCGGGCGAAGAAGAGGCGATGAGCGTCACCTTCGCCGCCGCCGAGCGCGGTGGAGACCAGGTACTGATCGTCGAGCGGCTCCGCGTGGCGGTCGGCGACCGGACCCTCGTGCGCGAGTTCACCGGCACGGCGCGGCGCGGCGACGTGATCGCGCTGATCGGCCCGAATGGTGCCGGGAAGACAACGCTTCTCGCCACGCTGCTCGGCGCCCGCGCGCCGGCGTCGGGCACCGCGCGGCTCGGCGCCGGCGTCCAGGCCGAATGGTTCCGCCAGGACCTGGCCCAGGTTCCCGAGGACCGGACGATCTACGACTGCATCGCAGATGTGCGGGGTCGGTGGACGCGCGGTCACATCCAGAATCACCTCGGCTGCTTCGGCTTTTCCGGCGACGCCGTGCTACGCAACACCGGGGTGCTGTCGGGCGGCGAGCGAGCGCGGGTGGCCCTTGCACTGCTCACCCTGCGGCCCGCCAACCTCCTCGTGCTCGACGAGCCGACCAACGATCTGGATGTGGAGTCGATCGAGGCCCTGGAAGACGGGCTCGAGAACTACGAGGGCTCGGTCATCGTGGTGAGCCACGACCGCGCCTTCCTGCGGGAGCTGGCGACGCGGGTGTGGGCGTTCGACGCCGACCGGATCGAGGAGTTTGCCGGGACGTTCGTGGAGTGGGAGCAACAGCAGGCCGAGCGGGCCGCTGCCGACCGGGCCGAGCGGGTGCAGGCCAGCGGCGCGAGCCGGACGACTCGGACCGAAGCGCGAAAGGCGGCCACGGCGCGGCGCGAGGTTCAGGAGTCGCGCCGCTCGGCACAGCGCGAAGCCCGGGACAAGGAGCAGGCGGTGCACGCGGCGGAAGCAAAAATCGTCGAGCTGGAACGGGCCCTCGCCGACCCCGCACTGTACGACGGCGGGTCCGCTGGGGTGCGGGAGGCGGGACGTCTCAACGGGGAGCTCACGAAGGCACGCCGCGACCTGGACGACGCGCTCGCCCGGTGGACCGAAGCGAGCGACGCGCTCGAGACGCCGTGAGCTAGGCGACGAGCTCCGCGAACTTCTTCAAGTCGATGTTGCCGCCCGACACGACTGCCACGATCGGTCCGGCGCCCGCCTTCCCGGTCAACGCGGCAGCGAGCGGGAGCGCTCCCGCCCCTTCGGCAATCACCCGCGACTTCTCCGCCATGAGCCGCATCGCGCGCTTCGTCTCCTCGAGGGTGACGACGATGCAGCCGTCGGCTACCGGTTTCATGCGTTGCCACATACGTGGAAAAAGGCTCTGGCCGCCGGCTCCGTCCACAAACGATGCCTGCCAGGCGCTGAACACTTGTGGTGAGCCGCGCGCGAACGACAGCGCCGCCGGGGCCGCGGTCTCGGGCTCCGCGCCCCACACCCGGATCGACGGTCGCAGCGCTTTCACCGCGCTGCCGACACCGGTGATCAGTCCCCCGCCACCGATCGCCATGATGACCGCCGCCGTGTCCGGCGCATCCTCGAGAATCTCCAGCCCCATCGTCGCATGTCCGGTGATGAAGTTGTGGTCGTCGAACGGGTGCACGAACGT